>CALGYL010000123.1 GCA_937934775.1 uncultured Clostridia bacterium | reverse complement strand
ACGCCCTCAATACCTTCTTCAGCCATGACGAGGAGCTGATCCGGTATGTCCAGCGCGTCGCGGGCGTGGTGTGCGTGGGCCAGGTCTTCTGGGAAGCCATGATCATCGCCTATGGCGACGGCCGTAACGGCAAGTCCACCTTCTGGAACACGCTGGCCCGTGTCCTGGGCGACTACAGCGGCAACATCTCCGCGGATGCCTTGACAGTGGGCTGCAGGCGCAATGTCAAGCCGGAGATGGCCGAGACCCGCGGCAAGCGCCTCCTGATCGCTGCCGAGCTCGAAGAGGGTACGCGCCTCAACACCTCCACCGTCAAGCAGCTGACCTCAACTGACAATGTGCACGGCGAAAAGAAGTACAAGGATCCGCTCAGCTTTACGCCGAGCCACACGTTGGTCTTGTACACGAACCATCTGCCCAAGGTGGGCGCGATGGATAGCGGCATCTGGCGCAGGCTGGTCGTCATCCCCTTTACGGCGAAGATCGAGGGCAAAAGCGACATCAAGAACTACGCTGACTACCTGTTCCAGAACGCCAGCGAGGCCGTCATGGCATGGATGATCGAGGGGGCGCAGGAAGCCATTGAGCTGGGGTTCAAGATTCCCTTGCCCGAACGTGTCCAGCAAGCGATTGCAGTATATCGCGAGCAAAACGACTGGCTCAACCACTTTTTGACGGAGTGCTGCGAGATTGGCGTGGGTCTAGAAGCCAAATCAGGTGAGCTGTATGCGACCTATCGCAGCTTCTGCGCAGAAACCGGTGAGTACACCAGGTCCACCACGGATTTCTACGCGGCGCTGGAGGTGGAGGATTTCACAAGGCACAGAACCAGGTTCGGTAATTTCGTCAATGGCCTGAGGCTGGTCGATCGGACGTTCAGCGATGCCGAAGATGACTTTCTTCGATAACGCCATTTAATAGGTAGTGTGATGGTCATGATGGTCTCCACCTAAAAGTCCCTATAGGGAAAAACAAGGTCAGTTTTTCTCTATAGAGAGTTTAATGCAGCGAGGGTCATGACCGTCACACAGGAGATAGGAGTGGAACATATGATGACCTTTTACGATTGGATGATAGCCCGATACCAGGGAAAAAACTCACCCCGCGGAGACCTCGCTGATGATATGTCGTCCGACAGGGCCTGGCCCGCTGAAAACACCAGGGCGGCTATCCTGGAGCATCTCAGCAACCATGGTGCTTGCTCCGAGTGCGTTAAGGTGTTCAAACGCTGCTGGCGTGACTACAGAAAGTGTGAGGAGGTAGCCCCATGACCGATCAGATCGCGATCATTTTCGATTACGATAATCCAACCGTCAGCGGGCGCGAGCTACACGACTTGCTGAAAATCAATACCCGCTACAATGATTGGTTCCCAAGAATGTGCGCGTATGGCTTCCGTGAGGGAAAAGACTATTGCACATTTTTGAGTAATAGGTCTGACGGGCTTCCAGGCAAGCAGGCGATCGATCATGCGCTTTCCATCTCAATGGCCAAGGAGCTCTGCATGCTTCAGCGCAGCGAGATGGGCAAAGAGTTCCGTCGGTACTTCCTCTCCATCGAAGAAACGTGGAACTCGCCCGATAAGATCATGGAGCGCGCGCTTCAGATTGCTCATGATCGCGCCATTGAAGCCAAGCGCCGGATCTTCGAGGAAAACAAGGATGCGTGAGAAACTCATCGAGCGAAACCTGGTACAGGCCGTCTGTCGGATGGGCGGCCTCGCGCCCAAGTTTAACTCCCCTGGATGGGCTGGCGCGCCCGACCGTCTCGTCCTACTCCCCGGTGGGCGCCTAGCGTTCGTGGAAGTGAAAGCGCCTGGGAAGGCCCTCCGCCTGCTGCAGGTAAAGCGGAAAGGGCAGCTGGAGGCGCTAGGGTTTCGGGTGTACGTGATCGACCGACTGGAGCAGATCGGAGGTGTGCTGGATGAAATATGTTCCCCATGAGTACCAGACCTACGCGACCGACTTCATCCTGACACACCCAGTCGCCGCAATCTTGCTCGAAATGGGCCTGGGCAAGAGCATCATCACGCTGACCGCCATTTTCGACCTGTGCCTGGATTACTTCGAGGTGTGCAAGGTACTGATCATCGCCCCATTACGGGTAGCTCGCGACACCTGGCCCGCCGAGATCCAGAAGTGGGATCATCTGCGGGAACTGACCTATTCGGTCGCGGTGGGCACGGAAGCCGAGCGCAAAGCGGCGCTACGGCAGCAGGCCAGCGTGTACATCATCAACCGCGAGAACGTCCAGTGGCTGATCGAGGGCAGCGGCCTCCCGTTCGACTACGACATGGTCGTGATTGACGAACTCTCGTCCTTCAAGTCCTACCAGGCCAAGCGGTTCCTGAGCTTGATGAAAGCGCGCCCCCAAGTCAGGCGGATCGTGGGCCTGACGGGCACCCCCTCCAGCAACGGCCTCATGGACTTGTGGGCGGAATTCCGGCTGTTGGACATGGGCAAGCGCCTGGGCCGCTTCATCACCCACTACCGCGACGAGTTCTTTACCCCCGATAAGCGGAACCAGCAGATGGTATTCAGCTACAAGCCCAGGCCCGGCGCGGAGGACGAGATCTACCGACGGATCGCCGACATCACCATCAGCATGAAAAGCACCGACTACCTCAAGATGCCGGAGTGCGTGATGAACGAGGTACTAGTGACGCTCTCCGGCCCGGAGC
>CALGYL010000122.1 GCA_937934775.1 uncultured Clostridia bacterium | reverse complement strand
TGCATCGAAAACCCCTTGGCGCTTTGGAGTGATTAATGTTTTCCTTTAGTATCAGTTATCCTTTTCGCCTTCTATGGCTTCGTTGTGCATGTCGATGGCCCGGCGGAACTGGGTTTCAAACAACTCGCGGTAGATGCCTTTCAAGGCCATCAGCTCTTCGTGGCGGCCGCGTTCCTTGATCTCGCCGTCGGAGATGACCAGAATCTGATCCGCCGCCAGCACCGTCGAAAGCCGGTGCGCGATGACGATGGAGGTGCGCCCCTTCATCAAGGCGTCCAGTGCGTCCTGAATGTGGCTCTCGCTGATGGAGTCAAGGGAAGACGTAGCCTCGTCCAGGATCAGAATTTTGGGATCTTTCAGGATTACGCGGGCAATCGACATGCGCTGCTTCTCGCCGCCCGACAGTTTGAGGCCGCGGTTGCCGACCCGCGTCTGATACCCGTCGGGCTGCGCGGTAATAAAATCGTGAATGCTGGCCACGCGGCATGCGGCTTCCAATTCTTCCGTCGTCGCATCTTCTTTGGCACAACGGAGGTTTTCCTCGATGGTGCCGTTGAAGAGGTAGGTATCCTGCGTCACCATGCCGATGCCGCTCCGGAGATATTCCAGGTCGATGTCACGCACGTCAACTTCCTGGATCTTCACGGATCCGCCCGTCACGTCGTAGAGTCTGGGGATCATGTTGACCAACGTGGATTTTCCCGCGCCGGACGGGCCGACGATTGCAAACATCTCGCCGCCGTGCAGCGTAAAGTCGATGTCCTTCAGGATCTCCATGCCCTGCGCGTAAGCGAATTGCACATGGTCAAACCGGATGTCGGACTTCTCCAGCACGGGCCTGACGGCGTTGGGCTTGTTGAGAATGGTGTTTTTGCGGTCCAGATAGTCAAAAATGCGGGTGAACAGCGCCATCGAACGGGTGACGTCCACTTGCACGTCGGTCAGGCTCTGGAGTGGCTTGTACAGACGGTTGACCAGCGCGACAGTGGAGGTGATTACACCAACGCTCAGCTTGGTGTCCATGCCCTTGAGGATCATAAAGCCGCCCGCGCAGTAGATGAGCAGCGGACCCGCCTGCGAGAACATGCCCATCATCATCTTGAACCACTTGCCCGAGCGCTGCTCGCGGGTGGCCCACAGAGACACTTCTTCGTTGACGCGCTTGAACTGCTCGAAGTCCTTGTCCTCGCGGGTGAAGAGCTTTGTGAGCAGCGAACCGCTGACCGACAGCGTTTCGTTGATGATCTGGTTCAACTCATCGGTCTTGGCCTGCCCCTTGGAGAGGAGCTGCCAGCGGGTTTTGCCGACCTCTTTGGTGGGCAGGATGAGCAGCGGTATCGCCAGAACGCCGAGCAGCGCCAGCTGCCAGCTCATTGAGAACAGCGCCACCATCGTGGTCACGACGACTGTGACGTTCGAGAGTATGTTGGACATGGTGCTGGACAGCACCGTCGAAACGCCGTTTACATCGCCATTCATGCGGGTGACGATGTCACCCTGCTTTTCCGTGGTGAAAAACGCGTGCGGCATGCCCTGCAGATGCCTGTACATCTGGTTTTTCATGTCGAAGATGATGCGCTGCGAAATCCAGATGTTGATGTAGCTCTCCAGTACGCCGATCACCTGAGAGGCGACCAGCGCGCCGCCGGCCATCAGCATCAGATTGACCAGCACCCCTATATCACGCCCGAGCACCGTCTGATCGACGATTTTACCGGTGATGATTGATGGGTACAGGCCCAGGATCGACGAGGCGATGATGGAAACAAACACCAAAAGAAGCTGCTTCCAGTATGGCTTCAGGTACGCGAAAATGCGAGAAAGCAGTTCCTTTGTAATTTTGGGGCGGTTTTTCCTTTCTTCCTCGGTCAGGAAGCCGCGAGGCAGCCTCGCCAAATCCATCTCTCCTTTCGGGGGGACCCGGTTAATCAACTATAACATTTCGATTATAGCATAGATTGCGGTAAATATCAAAGCGCAGCCGGACATTTGCCGTGATTGCCATGAAAAAGGCCAAAACACCACCCAAGCCCCACGCTTGCCAATGCGTGGGGCTTCAGACCATCAACAAATCCTCATCCTGCTTCCATCGTTTCCGGCGACCTGTGCACCGGCGGCGTGTTTCTACCGGAAATAGCGCACACCGGTGGTGGAAACGGTATCATCAGTCAGTACGCCGCACGGAAATTCAAGAGAATTTCAGGCGCACGCAGTTGCTACCTTTCGCATCAACAAATCCGCAAGATTTTTTGATGCTCCGAGGCCCCGCGCTTTCCAAGGCGCGGGGCCTCAGTCCTGAAATCGGCTTACCGCTTGCGGGCCAGCGCTGCGCGCGCCTTTTCCACGATGTGCTCCGCCGTCAGGCCGAAGCGCTTTTGCAGATAATCCTGGGGACCGACCTCGCCGAATTCATCTTCCACCGCCACGTACTCCACCGGAGACGGGTACTTCGCGGCCAGCGTTTCGCTGACGGCAGCGTACAACCCGCCAACCCGGTTGTGGTTTTCACAGGTGACCACCGCGCCGGTTTCCTTGACGGAGGCGAGCAGCGCGTCCCGATCCAGTGGCTTGACGGTGAACATGTCCAGTACCGTACAGCGGATGCCCTGGCTCATCAGCATCCCGGCGGCGCGCAGCGCCTCGCCAACCATGATGCCGCAGGCGGCAATGGTCAGATCCGGGCCTTTCAGAAGCGTCACGGCCTTGCCGATGGGCAGGAGCGAGCCTTCCCCATAAACCTTCGCGTTGTTTTTGCGGCCGACGCGGATGTACTTGACGCCCGGGCGCTCCTGGCACTGGCGCAGGACGGTCTCTAGCATCACCGTGTCGGTGATGTCCAGCACCGTGGCGCCGGGCAGCGCGCGGTAGAGCGCCATGTCCTCAAAGGGCATGTGGGTACCGCCGTTGAAAGATGCGCAGACACCCGGATCGGTGCCGATGATGGTGATGTCGTTTTTCGCGTAGCCGGCCGAGAGGAACGCCTGGTCAAAGCAGCGGCGGGACGCGAAGGTACCGAAGGAATGCGCGATGGGCTTGAAGCCCGCCGCCGCGAGGCCAGAGGCCACACCGATCATGTTGGCCTCGGCGATGCCGCACTGGATGGCCCTGTCGGGGTGCAGGCTCGCGTATTTGGAGGTGCCGATGCAGCTCATCAGATCCGCGTCCAGGTAGATGGCGTCGGGATCCTTGTCCAGAATGTCCGCGATGATCGCGCCCAGCACGTCCTTGAACGCCCGGGGATCCATTTCACCGTTGTAGACGATCATGCGCCCTCGCCTCCTTCCAGCGCCTGAAGCTCCGCCCGCAGGCCGCTCAGCCAGCGGTCGCAGGTCTCGGGCGACACGTTCATGCTGTGGTTGGCGACGGTCTCTTCCACTTCCCGGATGCCCGCGCCCTTGACGCCGTCCAGCACCACCGCGTGGGGCGCCGCGCCCGACCCGTCGCAGTTCGCAATGGCCTGGCGGATCGCGCCGATGTCGCCGCCGGGGACGTTCTGGGTGTGGAAGCCGAAGGCTTCAAATTTCTTGCCCAGGTCGAAGGGTTTGAGAATATCGCAGCAGCAGCCGTCCAACTGCTTTTTGTTATAGTCGATGAACCAGATCATGTTGGAGAGCCCGCGGGACGCCGCAAGCATCGCGGCCTCCCACACCTGGCCCTCGTCCAGCTCGCCGTCGCCCACAATCAGGAAGGTTCGGCTGTCCCGGCCTTTAAGTCTGTCACCCATCGCCATGCCCACCGCCAGCGACGTGCCCTGGCCCAGAGAGCCGGTGGTCATATCGATGCCGGGGGTTTTGTTGCGGTCGCAGTGGCTGGGGAAGCGGGTTCCGGGCTGGTTGAGCGTTTTGATGTCCTCATAGGGGAAAAAGCCCTCAATGGCCAGCGCTGCGTAGATTGCGGGGCCCGCGTGGCCTTTGGAGCACACCAGCTTGTCCCGCCCCGGCCAGTGGGGCTCCTCTGGGCGATAGCGCATCACATCGCCGTACAATACCGCAAGCAGGTCGCACACGCTGAGCGCGCCGCCCACGTGGCCAAAGCCCCTGGCCTTGAATTCCTCCACCGCGCCGATGCGGATTCGCGCCGCCAGCGCCTTGAGTTCACGATCGGTTTTCATGTTTCCTCCTTGGGTTTACGGGCCGCGCCCGCGTTAATAAGCCGCCCTGGGCAGCGTCGATCCGCCGTAGGGCATGGACAGGATGGTCGCGTCCTTCCCCATCTTTTCAAGCGCCGCGTCCAGCGCCGCTTGGGCCGACGGGAATGGTTTCAGGAAGATGCCGCGAACGAAGTCGTCCGGAAGGTCGCTGACCAGATAGATGTCCGCGTTTTCCAGAACCATCGCGATCGCCGCCGCCTTGTGGCCGCCCAGCTTGAACTCGCGGCGAATGCGCTCGATCATCGAGGCGGGGGAAGACGATGTGGTCATCCACTCCTCAAAGGTCTCCTCCCCCATTCCCTCCCGGCAGGAGCCGATCAAGATCACCACACCGCCCTTTTTCACCGCGTGCTTTGCGTTGTCCAGCGCCTTCTGGGTCTGGTATAGGTTCAAGTCCTTGGGGGCGCCGCCCTGGGAGACCAGCACGATGCCGGCCCGCTCCGGGATGCGCTTCAGATAGAACCTGTCCAGAAAATCGCAGCCCACACGGTGCGCCTTGACCACATCGCCCGCCACCGCGCGGACGATTTTCTTGTGCTCGTCCAGCACGACGTTCAGGATGAAGTCCGCGCCGACCATTCGGGCGGCTTCCTCGATGTCCTCCCGGAGCGGATTGCCGGAAATCTTGCCCGCGCAGGCGTCGGGACTGACCATCAGCGAGTGATTGCACTGGATGGCCTTCCGGGTAGACGCGCCGGGCATCAGCGCCTTGCCGCCGCCGGAGTACCCAGCGAAGTAGTGGTATTCGATGTTGCCCAGCAGCACGCGGCGGTCGGCATCGGCCACCGTCCGGGTGATGTCCACCGGCGTACCGCGGCTGGTAACGCCAAAATGCGCGCAGTCGTCCGGATCGGAGTCCACGCAGCGGATCTCCCGAAACGCCCGGTCGCCCGCCAGCTTTCGCATCTCCTCCGGCGTCTGGCGGCGGTGACTGCCCAGGCCGAAGACCAGGGTCACATCCTCGGGCCGGACGCCCGCAAGGTACAGTTCGTTCAGCAGCGCGGGCATCACGGCATAGGTGGGCATGGGGCGGGTGATGTCGCTGGTAACGATGGCGACCGTCTCGCCCGGCTTCACGATTTGGGAAAGCCGGGGCGTTCCGATGGGTTTCTGAAGCGCGTCCAGCACGGCAGCCTCGCCGGTGAGGCCCAGTTCCACCTCATTGGGCATCAGGATGCCCACAATGTTTTCATCCGGCGCTTCCACGGTCTGTATGTCGTTTCCAAACCCAAATTCAAGCCTCATGATGCCCTCCTCCGGCCGGGAAGGCGGCGGCCGCATGCCTAAGCGCCTTGACCACCGGCAGTTCCTCGCCCGTCAAAAAGCGGATCAGCGCGCCGCCGCCGGTGCACACGTAGCCCAGCCTGCCCTTCACGCCAAACTTCTTGGCCGCGGTCACGCTGTCTCCGCCGCCGACCACGGTGTAGGCGGAAGAGTCGGCCAGCGCCTGCCAGACGATCCGGGTGCCGGCCTCGGTCTCCGGATTTTCAAACACGCCCATGGGGCCGTTGACGAACACGGTCTTTACGCTCCGGATGATCCTGGCGTACTCTTCCGCTGCGTCTGTTCCAATGTCGAGGGCGCCGATGTCTTCCGGAAGTTCTGAAAGCTTCCCCTCCCGGCGCTCGCCGTCCTCCAGCCAGGCGAGGCTGCCCGGCAGCAGGATTTTTTCCGAATATTCGGCAAGCAGCGGTTTTGCGGTTTCGATGAAATCGACGTAGCCCGATTTTTCAATGAAGGCGAGGCTTCCGCGGCCAATCCTTTCGCCCTTCGCGGCCAGCAGGATGTTGGCCACGAGGCCCCCGGTCAAGACCAGGTCCGCCGCGCCGCTTTTCAGCACCGTACCCAGCATCAAAAACGCGTCGGACACCTTCGCGCCGCCCAGTATAAACGCGCAGGGGCGCGCGGGCCGCTCCATCAGCTCCGAAATTACGCAGTATTCCTTTTCAAACAGCCTGCCCATGGCGCTGGGCAGCACCTGCTCGAAACCGCACAGGGACGGCTGATCCCGGTGGGCGGCGGCAAAGGCGTCACAGACGTACAGATCGATTAGCGGCGCGAGTTTTTTGACCACTTCCGTCCGGGCCTGCTCTTCATGGGTCAGTTTCAGGTTCATCTCAAAGAGCGTCTGCTCCTCCGAGCAGAAGCGCACGTTGTCCAGCAGCAGCACCTCGCCGGGCTGAAGGCTTTGGATCGCCGCCCGGGCCGCCGGCCCGCAAACGTCGTCGACAAACTTCACTTCCCGCCCCAACAGCTTCGTCAGAACCTGGGCATGGGGCCGGGTGGTGAAAAAGTTCTGGTACTCGATGTCGCTGCCCTGATGGGCCAGAAGCGTCAGCCTCGCGCCGCGATCACTCAGTTCCCGGATCGTCGGCACACAGGCTTCGATGCGGGCGGTGCTCTTCAGCGCGCCCGCCTCCCGGTCCACCGGCTGGTTGATGTCCACGCGACACAGTACCGCCTTGCCGGAGACGTCGAACTCGTCCAGCGTATGGATGCCAAAACGCATGTGCATCCCTCCTCATTGATGGGGTTCGTAAAACTCCGCCGGACGGCTTTTTCCGCGCGCAGGAAGAAGAACTGCGCGCCGGAAATTCCTGAAATTTCCAGACGGCGCGGAGTAAGGGCGATTTCTGCGCGCCGGAAAACCGCTGATTCGTACGGCGGCAGGCTTTCCGGCTTACGGAAACCGTTCCCGGCGGCTAAATCGCCGGGAACGGCTGGATGGGGCGAACCCATCGAACTATTTTTTGAATTTGCCGATGCTGAGGTATTTGTTGGTTTCCTTGGTGCCGTCCTCGCGGGTCAGCTGCATCTGCGTGGCCGCGCGGATCGCGTCGATGGTCTCCGGAATTGTGACCGACTCCTGCGGGATATTGATGGCGAACATGATGTCGTTCCCAGATTCCACGATGCTGTCCGACCAAAGCCCGATTTCGTACATGTCGCCGCGGGCGTTTCCGAGGTCACGGGCGTACTTGAAGAAGCTGGCGTTGCCCATGAAGCCGTCGGCGATGGACACCACGCGGATGCGGGGATGGGCCTCAAAGCAGGCAAGCGCCTGTTCGCGGGTGATTTTCCTGCCATCCACGCCGCTGGCCAGCACGGTGATGATGTGGCCGTGGGTGACCGGCGTATGCACCAGAATGCCAGTGGCATCCACATGGGGCATGATGGTCATCAGGTCCACCGCCTGGTGGGAGGGCGCTTTATCAATCTGCAGCGCGTTCGTCAGGCCCCGGTGGTAGTCGCCTGGGTCGGCCACGCGGCGGATGATGGTGATGGCCACCTTGGAGACACCCACGGCGCGGTCCAGCGCGTCGACGGCGCGGATAAGGCCGGTGGTGTTGCAGGAGGTCAGTTTGAGATAATCCGCGCCCACGCCCTTTTCATAGTTCGCGTAGCCGTGGAAGAACACGTCGGCCACCGAGTTCTTTTCGCCGCCCTGGAAGATGGCTTTGATGCCCGCTTTTTCGTAGAGCGCCTTGTTTTTTGCGCCGACGCCGCCGGGCGAGGAATCCAGCATCACATCGACGCTGCCGATCAGGTCGGCAAAGCTGCCCTTGACCGGAATGTCCAGCGCGTCAAAAGCCGCCTTATCCGCGCCGTCCACCAGGTATAGATCATAAGGCATGCCCTTTTCCCTGAGCGCGCGGATGGCAAGCGTGGGCGCAAGGTCCGCGACGCCCACCAGTTCCATGTCTCCCTGCAGCGCGACGCCGTCCGCCAACCGCTGCCCAATGGTGCCATACCCCGCGACACCCACTCTGATTTTCTTCATGCGTTTCCCTCCAATCCCCGTTAACCCTCCACCTTGACCGGCGCGCCGCCCAGTTCCCAGGATTTTTTGGCCGCGATGGCGATCTTCACCGGCTGCAGGCCGTCGAAGGAGCCGACCGGGGTGTCCTTGCCGGTGAGACATGCGTCTACAAAGTCGGTTTCCTCTTGGATGAACGCGTCGTTGTAGCGCTCCAGGAAGAACCACAACGGCTTTTCCTTCTGAACGCCGTCGGCGGTGTACAAGGTGGTGTTGTTGGCGGTCTCGTTCTCGGCGGCGATCATGCCCTTGGAGCCGAAGACCTCGATGCGCTGGTCGTAGCCGTAGACCGCCTGGCGGGAGTTGTCAATCACGCCCAGCGCGCCGTTCTTAAAGCGCAGGCTGATGATGCAGGTGTCCACATCGCCGGCTTTTCCGATCTCCGGGTCCACCAGGCATGCGCCAAAGACGGAGACTTCCTCCACTTCGCTGCCGGAGAGGTAGCGCACCATGTCAAAATCGTGGATGGTCATGTCCACGAAGATGCCGCCGGACACCTTCACGTAGGAGATCGGCGGGGCCGCCGGATCACGGGAGGTAACTTTAACGATCTGCACGTCGCCGATGCCGCCGGAGGCGACGACTTCCCGCACGTGCTTGAAGTTTCGGTCGAACCGGCGGTTGAAGCCCACCTGGTACTTGACACCCGCTTCCTTGACCGCCTTCAGGACCGCTTCGATCTTCGTCAGGTCGTGGTCGATGGGCTTTTCGCAGAAGATGTGCTTCCCCGCCTTCGCCGCCTCAATGGAGATGGGCGAATGGGTGTCGGTGGAGGAGCAGATGAACACCGCGTCGATTTCCGGGTCATTCAGAATTTCATGATAATCCGCGGTCGCCTTTTTCACGTTCAGCTTTGCGGCCAATTCCTCCGCCGCCGGCAGGAACACGTCTGAAATCACGGCCACTTCCGCGTCCGCCACCCGGTTTACCAGGTTGGCCGCGTGCAATTTTCCGATGCGCCCCGCGCCGATGATGCCGATTTTTAGCTTTCCGCCCATACGCTTACCCTTCCTTTTCTTATGTCAATATTGATGCGCGTCCCCGACGTGCGAAAGGTGATCCTGCCAGGCTTCGCGGCAGCGCGGGTTCTCGGAAACCTCCGGCGTGCCCACCCGCCACCAGGCGCCGTAGCCGCCGGTCATGGACTTGGGCAGCACCTTGATGTCGAAGAGTACCGGCCGGCCGGTGATTTTCTTCGCGTCCTCAACCGCGCGCTCCAGCTCCGACATCGTGCGGATGGTGTACCCGACCGCGCCGTAGCCTTCGGCGATTTTCGCGTAGTCCACGTTCAGGAAGGCTCCGTCATGGCCGGACTCGCCGCGGTAGCGAAGCTCGGTGACCATGGTGTCGTTGCCCTGTCCGACCTGGAGGTTGTTGATGCAGCCGAAGCCCGCGTTGTCAAACAGGCATACATTGATCTTGATGCGCTCCTGAACCGCCGTCAGAAGCTCCGAGTGCAGCATCACGAAGCTGCCGTCGCCCACCATCGAGTACACCTGCTTGTCGCCGATGGCCAGCTTCACGCCCAGCGCGCCGGAGATTTCGTAGCCCATGCAGGAATAGCCGTATTCCATGTTGTAGGTGTCGGGCGTCTCGGGCCGCCACATGCGCTGCATGCAGCCGGGGAGGCTCCCCGACGAGCCGATGACCGCCGCGTCTTTTTCTATCAGCCGGTTCAGCGCGCCCAGCACTTCCGTCTGGGTCAGCGACGCGTTCACGTCTTCCGCGAACTTCTTCGCGGAGGCGGCGTTCCGGTCGTTCACCACCGGTTCGTACCCCTCGCCGGAAAAGCGCAGGTTGTCCAGCCGGTTCAGTTCTTCCGCCCAGCGTGCCTTGGCGGAGGCGATTTCCCCGCCCCACGCGCTTTGGTAGCCCGTCAGCGCGGCGGACAGCGCGGTGAGCGCCGCCTTGGCGTCCGCAACCACCGGCACGGCGTCCAGCTTCATGGCCTGGAACGGCGACGCGCTGATGTTGACAAACTTCGCGTCCTCCTGGAACAGCCACTTGGAGGAGGTGGTGAAATCGGTGTAGCGGGTGCCCACGCCGATCACCAGATCCGCTTCCTTGGCAATCTCGTTGGCCGCGCCGCAGCCGGTGACGCCGATGCCGCCCAAGTTCATCGGGTGCGTCCAGACGACAGCGGACTTGCCCGCCTGGGTCTCGCCGAAGGGAATGTGGAAATCCTCCGCGAAACGGCGGAAGGCGTCGTGGGCCTCTGAGTAACGCACGCCGCCGCCGCAGATGAGAATCGGTTTTTTCGCCGCGCGGATGCGCGAGGCGGCCTCCGAAATGGCTTCGGCGGAAGGCGGACGGCGCTCAAGGACATGCACGCGCCGCTCAAAGAAGCTCTCCGGATAGTCCCAGGCCTCGCCCTGCACATCTTGAGGCAGCGCGATGCATACCGCGCCGGTGTCGGCGGGGTCGGTCAGCACACGGAAGGCGCTTATCATCGCGCTCATCAGCTGCTCGGGGCGGTTGATCCGATCCCAATAGCGGCACACGGCGCGGAAGGCGTCGTTGGTGGACAGCCCCAGGTCGTGGGTCTGCTCGATCTGCTGCAGCACCGGATCGGGCTGGCGGCAGGCGTACACATCGCCCGGCAGGATCAGAACCGGGATGTTGTTGGCGGTGGCGGTGCCCGCGGCGGTGACCATGTTGGCCGCGCCCGGACCGACCGACGAAGTGACCGCGAAGATCTCCTTGCGCTTGGCGTGCTTGGCAAAGGCGATGGCCGCGTGGGCCATGCCCTGCTCGTTCTTGCCCTGATAGAGCTCAAGGGCCTTGCGTTCCTGCTGGAGCGCCTGGCCGAGGCCCACAACATTGCCGTGGCCGGGCAGCATCATGACGCCCCGCACGAAGCGGTGCTCCGCGCCGTCAAACCGAACGTACTGGTTTTCCAAAAAGCGCACCAGCGCCTGCGCCATGGTGAGCCGTATTGTTTTCATGCGATCAGCCCTCCGGGGTAAATATGTGTTCGTTTGCGTCCGGCTTCCAGAGCCACTCGTGCTCCGGGTCGTCGATGCGGGTCTTGCGCCACGGGTCGCCCGGCAGGTGCCGGATGCCCCAGACGTACACCATCGCGTAGCCGGGCGCGGCGGCCTGGGAGTGGAAACCGTGGCGAATGACGGTAAGGCCGTTGTGGCGGGAGGTGTAGATCTCGCCGCCAGCGAAACTTGCGCCAAATCCCTGCGGATGATCGAAGCGGTGGAAGTAGACCTCCGGCTGCGGGTGGTGGTGAGGCGGGTAGCTGGACCACTTTCCGGGGAAGTTCAAGACCTCGCCCAGCACCATGTTGGACCAGGGCGCGCTCTCGTAGTCGAACAGCGTCTTGATCTCCCGGCGCATGCAGCCCTGCAGCTCCCCGTTCGCGCCCGCGTGCTGCACCATGGTCTCCTCCGGCGCGTACAGCTTCGCCGGGAAACTCCGGTCGTTCTCCGTCGCCTGAACGTAGAGCTCGGCATGATCCATAGCCGTTACGCGCAGGCGCGTGCCGCGAGGCGCGTGCAGGCACCAAGGCTCGTGGTGAAACTCGTCCGGCCGGTCGGCCAGGCGCACCTGACAGGCTTCGCAGTCGATATCGCCCCACTCAAAGCGCACCCGGCCGCAAAGCAGCAAAAGCGCCACTTCCTTTTCCGGCTCGAAGAATTCCCACTTGGCGTTGTCGGTCAGCACCAGAAGCCCCGCGTCCATGCCGGTGCCCGCGTCCTCCACGGGCGTCATAAGGAAGGGGTTGTATCCCGGCGCGATCTGTTTCTGAATGTACATTTTGCCTCCTAAAGACCCGCGTGCTCCCGGATGTAGGCTCTGGCGCGGATCGCGTACTCCAGCGGATTGGCCTTGGCCGGGTCCTGTTCGGCCTCCACGAGAAGCCAGCCCTCGTAGCCCGCGTCCGCCAGCAGCTTCAAGATGGGGTCAAAGTCCACGCAGCCGTCGCCCGGCACGGTGAACGCGCCTTCCCGCACGGCCTTGAGGAAGCTCCAGCCCTCCGGCTGCACACGATCCACGACGCTTCCGCGCATGTCTTTCAGGTGTACGTGGCCCACGCGGGCCGCGTATTTTTCCAGCATGGTCAATGGGTTCTCCCCCGCGAAGGTGAAATGCCCGGTGTCGTAGCACAGGAACACATACTCGGGGTCGGTGTCCCGGAGCATACGGTCCGTCTCCGCCGCAGTCTGCACCACGGTGCCCATGTGGTGGTGAAAGCACAGCTTGAAGCCGCGCTCCTTCGCCGCCTTGCCCAACCGGTTCAGGCCGCCCGTAAAGCGGGCCCACTCCGTTTCGTCCATCACATGTTTTTTGCCGCCCAGAACAGGGGTGTCCGCCTGGCCCTGAATGGAGTAGCTCTGCTCCGATACGTTGATGCGTCTGGCACCCACGGCCTTCAAGAACTCCAGCTCCCGGAGGAACTCGGCTTCGACTTCCTCATAGGGCTTGGTCAGCAGGAACGAGCTGAACCAGCGGGAGGCGACCTTCATCCCGCGAAGGTCCAGCTCCCACTTGAGCGCCTTGGGGTCGGACGGATATTTGTTGCCGATTTCGGTGCCCGTAAACCCGGCCAGCGCCATTTCACTGACCGTCTGGTGGAAGTTGTTCTCCGCACCCAGTTCCGGCATATCGTCGTTGCACCAGCCGATGGGCGCGATTCCCAGAAACACTTTTTTCTCGTCAAACACGGGATGACCCTCCTACACGGTTGCCATTTTCCGGGCGCGCGCTTCAATTTTACCACGAGTCACGTCGATTGTCACCGCCACAATGATGACGGAACCGATAACAATGTACTGAATATCATTGCCCGCGCTGAAAAGGTTCAGGCCGTTGCGGATTGCGGAGATCAAAAGCGCGCCCAGGAGCGTTCCCCAGATGGTGCCCTTGCCGCCCCGGAAGGACGCGCCGCCAATGATGCAGGCCGCGATGGCGTCGGTATCGTAAGTGGCGGCGGAGGCGGTATTGGCGGTATTGAGACGGCCGGCCAGCACCACGCCGGCGATGCCGCACATCAGACCGGAGATCATGTACACGATGGTCAGGACGTTCTCGGAACGAATGCCCGACATCCGGGCGGCTTCGGGGTTGCCGCCGACGCAGTAGATCTGGCGGCCCAGCGCGGTATGGTTCAGGAATACGTCAAAGATGAAGTACACCACGAGGATTAATAGAAAGCTCACCGGGAAGCCAAAGCTAAACACCGTCTGCTTGCCGATCCAGAGGACCGGGTCGATGCCCTTGTTGGTGAAGCCGATGGTCTGGGAATTGGTGATCAGCAGCGCGACGCCCCAGAATACGTATTTCATGCCCAGCGTGGACACGAAGGGGTGCGGCAGGTCCAGCCGCGTGAGCAGCACGCCGTTCAGAAGCCCCGCCAGCGTCGAAACCAACACCGCGCAGGTGATCAATATGAACGGGTCGGTGATGCCGAAATTCTGCATCAGAACGCCGATCAGGCAGGTGGCCAGGATGGTGTTGTAGCCCACCGAGAGATCGATGCCCGCGGTAATCAACGTTAAAAGCATGCCCGAACCGATCAGGCAGTTGATGGAGGTCTGTTTTAGGATGTTCATGAGGTTGTTGACGCGCAGGAACTTGTCCGGCAGCGCAATGGAAAATACAACAAACAGGATGGCCAAGACCATCAGAGGCCCCAGTTTCATTAGAATATCGCCGATGCCGGTCTTTTTCTTCGCGATCGTACCCGTTGTGCTCGTCATCCGACCTCTCCTCCCCACGCGGCGCGCATGATGTCTTCCTGATTAAAGTGATCGCTCTCGCGGTCCAGTTCCGCCATGATGCGCCCGCCGCGCATGACGATCACGCGGTCGCTCATGCCCAGCACCTCCGGCAACTCCGACGAAACCATGATGATGCACTTGCCCTGGCGGACCAGCTCGTTCATGACGTTGTACACCTCGATCTTGGCGCCCACGTCGATGCCGCGGGTGGGCTCGTCAAAGATGTAGATCTCGGCGTCGCAGTTGATCCACTTCCCGATGACGACCTTTTGCTGATTGCCGCCGGAGAGCTGCACGGTGACCTCGTTGACCGTCGGCGTCTTGATACGAAGCGTCTGGACCAGCTCCTTGCTCTGGCGGTCGATTTGCCGCCACCGGAGCATGGGTCCGCGCTGAAACTTCTTCATACTGGCAAGGACCATGTTGGTCTTGACCGACTGGGTGAGCACCAGGCCCTGCCCTTTGCGGTCTTCGGTCAGGAACGCGATGCCGTGACGGATCGCGGCGCCGGGGCTCTTGATCGTGACCTTTTTGCCCTTGATGTAGATGTCGCCGCTGTCCAGTTTGTCGGCCGCGAAGATGGCGCGCATGGTCTCGGTACGGCCCGCGCCTACCAGGCCCGCGAACGCCAGAATCTGTCCGCCGTAGGCTTCGAAGCTGACATCCCGGAGGGCGCCGGTCTCCTTCAGGTGGGAAACCTTGAGAAAACACTCGCCCTTTTTGCCGGGCACTTTGGGGAACTGGTTTTCAAGCGTCCGGCCGACCATCGCCTGAATCAGGCGGTCGTTGGTCATGCCGTTCATGTCCTCGGTCAAGATGTGCTCGCCGTCCCGCATGACGGTGACGCGGTCGCACAGTTCGAACAGCTCCTCCAGCTTGTGGGAGACGAACAGGATCGCGATGCCCTTGTCCCGGAGCTTCCGGACGGTGGTCATCAGCTGCTTGACCTCCTGCTCGCCCAGAGACGAGGTGGGCTCGTCCATGATGAGCAGCTTTGCGTTCAGCGACACGGCCTTGGCGATTTCCACCATCTGCTGAAGACCGATGCCCAGCTTGCCGCACTCTGTTTTCGTGTCGATCTCGGGATGGCCCAGCATGGAGAGCGCCTCGTGGGCCTCCCGCCGCATTCTGGGATAATCCAAAAGCCCAAGGCGGTTTTTAACCTTGCGTCCCATGAACACGTTGTCCACCACCGGCAGCATGGGCACGATGTTCAGTTCCTGGTACACACAGGCGATGCCATGCTCCCGCGCCTGTACGGGGTTTGAAAAGGTCACTTTCTGGCCGTCCACGAAAATGTCGCCCTCCTCGGGCACATGGACGCCGGTCAGCACCTTGATCAGCGTGGACTTGCCCGCGCCGTTCTCTCCGATCAGGCCGTGGATTTCGCCGGGTCTGATGCCGATGTGCATGTCGCGCATCGCAACCACGCCCGGGAACTTCTTGGTCACGTGCCTGAGTTCCACGACATATTCGTTCATCCAGCCACCTCCAGTAATCGCCGGGCTGCGTTCAATGACCTTGGATGTACCTGCGGACGACCCGTTTGCCGGATCGTCCGCAGGGGCATTTTGCACCGCGTCAGGCGGCAGAGCGCTTACTTCTTGAACTGGGCGACGTTGGCAGAGTCGATGACGACGGTGTCGACGATCACGTTGGCTTCGACTTTTTCACCCTTGATGGCGCTGGCGGCGGTCTTCACAGCCAGGGAGCCCATCAGGATCGGCTGCTGCGCGATGGTGGCGGTCAGCTTGCCGGCGGCGATCAGTTCCACGGCGCTGGCGTTGCCGTCAAAGCCGATGACGCTGATGCCCTTGGCGCCCGCCGCTTCGATGGCGTTCAGCGCGCCGATGGCGGTGTCGTCGTTATGGCACAGAACCAGGTTGATCTGATCCGGGTAGGAGTTGAGCAGGTCTTCCATGACCTTGGTGGCGCCGTCGGTGGTGTTGTTGCCGGAGAGCTCGGCCAGCGGCTTCAGGCCCGCTTCGCTCAGGGCTTTCTCATAGCCAGACTTGCGCAGGTTGGAGGTGTTGTCGCCTTCCTGGCCGTAGATGATGACGGCGTTGGTCTTGTCGGCGTTGATCTTCACGCCATACTGGCCGCCGGCAAAGGCCGCGTCTTCGTTGGAGGTGCCGACGAAGGAAAGCTTCTTGTCAAAGTTGCAGTTGGTGTCGCAGAAGATGACGGGGCCGGTGTAGCCGGAGGACTGCAGAACGCCGATCACCGCGTCGCCATCCAGCGGGGCGATGATGACGGCGGCGGGGTTGGAGGCCAGCTGGGTTTCCAGTTGGGCGACCTGCTCGGCGATCTCGGTCTCGGCGGAGGCGCCCTGCACGTCAAGGGTCAGGCCCAGTTCCGCCGCGGCGGCGTCACAGCCGGACTTGACATTCTGCCAGTACTCACTGGAGAGTGTCTTGAGGTTGATGGCAATGGTACCTTCCGCAAAACCGGGCGCGCAGAGGGCCAACGAGAGCATCAGGACCAACAGGAGCGCAAGAGTCTTCTTCATGAAATAGTCCCTCCATTTCGATATTGATCTCCGGGGCGTTCGTCGCCTCCGGTTATCATCGGCATCATCATTCTATCCATACCGCTTTTGGAAGTCAAGTGAAAATGGTGAACTCACCCAAAAAGATGATAATGTTGTGTTATTTTCTGCGCGCAATCTACCCGAAGGATTGACACTCTTTCAACGATTGTGGTATGCTACACAAAAATTCTACTAATATATAGAGGGATTCTGATGAAGACCGTGCGGCTCGACGCCATGGAACAATACATTCTTCAGAACGAACAGGTCTCCATTCAGGACCTCCAGGAGCATTTCGACGTTTCGGTCAATACCCTCCGCCGCGACCTGGAAGAGCTGGAAACCCGCGGCCATGTCACCAAGGTTTACGGCGGCGCGGCGGCCCGCACCCCGGCATCGCTGATTTCCATGCCCCGAAGGTTTCAAATGAACGTGCCCGACAAGCGTCTCATCGGCGAACTGGCCGCCAGCGTCGTCCCCGACGGCACCACCATCTTCATTGATTCCGGCTCAACCACCTACAACATCATCCGCCACCTGGGCAGCAAAAAGGGCCTCACGCTGGTCACGCACAGCCTGATCGCCATCAACGAAGCGAGCCGCCTCAAGGAGATCAACACCATCTCCCTGGGCGGCATCTACAACGCGTCGCTGGGCGCGTTCGTGGGCATCTCCAGCCTGGATTCCATCCGGACCCTGTCGGTCAAGGTTGCGGTGATGGCCGCGACCGGCGTATCCATCAAGCGCGGGCTGACCAACACCACCTATTTTGAGGCCGAGATCAAGCGGGTCATCGCCTCCAACTGCGAGAAGATCATTCTGATGGTCGACCACACCAAGTTCGACCATGACGCCATGATCACCTACGCCCCGCTGGAGCGCGTCGGAACCGTCGTCACCGACGCCCCGCCGTCGGCGAAGTACATGGAGTTTTTTAAAAAGCACAACATCGCGGTGCTGTACAGACATGAACCGGAGGACTGGCAGGGCAATCAGTAAACGCCCCCCGGACGGGCACACGCCGGCGCACATCCTCAAGCGGGCGCGACACAAACCCCCGGACGGGCACCGTGCCGCGTCCGGGGGTGTTTGCATCTGGGCGGGGGTTGTTCGCATCCGGGCGTCCGGGATTCTTCCGCATCCGGAGGTGGCCGGAAAACCGGGGGATCACACCTCAGTTGTTCATCAGAAAATCCAGAACGTTCCAGCCGGTGCTGGTATCGGTCTTGTACAGCTCGGTATACCCGCACTGGGTACAAGAAACGGTAATGAATTTCTTGTTCTGCACGTCAAAGAGCTTGGCGAAATTGCCGCCGGTCGCCTGAAACTGATCGTTTTCATAGTGGGTTCCGCCGCACTTGGGGCACTGATATCGGATGCTTTCCTGCTGGTTCATCGCTTTCTCCTCCTGAAAAAGTTTATTCCCGGCGCGCGTTACGGTTAGCACTGTTCCCTCTGAAAATGCCTGTATGCCAGCGCGCTCACCGGAATGAAGTACGCGCACCAGAATTCCAGCACCAACACGCCAATCAAATCGCCGCCCGCCATGCCGGACTTAAACAGGCCCAGCATCGGAAGCACCACGCAGGTGATGGCGAAGACCCCATGGATGAGCAGAAGATTTTTCAGCCACCTGTCCGCGCGCACGCCGGGGCTTATGGTGAGGCCCAGAAAGAACGTGGACAGCGCCATGAAGGCATAGCCGAGAAGATCCAGGCTGAAAAACAGCCCGAAGCGGCTGTAGTCCAGAATGGAACGGGTTTCCTCCGAAAGCGCGGACAGCCGCACCGCCGTCAGCTGCGTGAAGTAGACCACGGCGATCAACAGTCCGTAAATGGCCGCAAACGCCACCCCCGTGAGGGCCGCGGCGCGGGCCTCCTCTTTCGCGTGCGCCGCGAACGCGCAGGCCATCGGAACAAACCCCCACGCGATAAACATGCTGGAAAGGTAACTCCCCGTCGGGGAACTGATGAGCATGTTCAGCGCAAACGAGGCCACCGCCAAGAGCGTGACAAGCGAAGAAATCATGCCAATTTTCCGGTTCATTGTGCCCTCCAAGTGTATTCTCCCGCCCCCATCCTCCGGCCTGCAGCGAGGCCGCGGGCGAGGCGCTACGCCATTGGTATTCTACTGCGAACAAGCGGTTGGAATCAAAGCTTTCGAAAGCCTAGAGATACCGCCTGACCGCCTCCATGTACTGCCGGTATGCATCCCCGAACTTTTCGAGGCACCAGCGCTCCTCGGAAAGAATCAAATAATGTGTCGAGAACTGAAAAATGGCCAGTACGACCAGCAGCGCCCATGACTTCGTCAGGAGGAC
>CALGYL010000121.1 GCA_937934775.1 uncultured Clostridia bacterium | reverse complement strand
TATTTCTTCCAAAGCGGCGAGGGATTTTTTCATCCTGCAAGGAGCTGAAGCGCAGGAGCCGCCGCGCTATTTCAAGCGGAGGGCGACACCGCAGGGTGGAAAAAGGCCCGGCGCTACAAAGAAAGAATGTTTTGGATCGGTATGAGGGATACGATGAGCGGCATGCCTTGGCCTTGGAAAAACGAAGTCGGAGAAGAAACCCGCGTGGGGGCGGACGTCCTCGTATTGGGCGGCGGCCTGAGCGGCTGCTTTGCCGCAATTGCGGCGGCACGGCGCGGGCAGCGGGTGGTTCTTATGGAAAAGGGCGCCACCATCCGCAGCGGCGCGGCGGGCAGCGGGTTTGACCACTGGGAATCTGCCTGCACCAACCCCGGCTCGCGCGTTACGCCCAAGGAGATTGCCGAGGCCTACGTCCGCGAACAGGACGACTACTCCTACGGCATCGCCCACTACATCGAATGCCGCGAGGGCCGGGACCGGCTAAAGGACCTGGAAGCCTCCGGCGTAAAGATCCGCGACGCGGCGGGCCGCAGCTTTCCGCCCCTACGGAACCGGCAACAACCACAACACCTGGTACGAGGCCACCATGACGGACGCCCGGGGCGTGGAGATCCCCTATGTGGATCGGGACGGCCGGGAGCTGAAGACGGTCCTCAATCGCTACCTGCCCGCCCCCGGCCAGAAGTTCTTCCTCAAGGGCGGCGTGATTGACGACCCGAAGTATGAATACCGCGGCCCGGAAACCCTGCCCTTTGAAGAACAGATACGGCGCGGCTGCCGGCTGCCCTCCTACGCGGATCTGAGCCGCATGCCCATCAACGAACGTTGGGTCATCTGGGGCATGATGGTGTATGAAGAGGACAAGACCAAGGTGCCGATTTGAGAAAACGAACTGCGCGGTTCGCGGGACCTCCCTTCTTTGGCAAACTCTGTTGGCACTTTTCCCCAATGGCGATCGCACAGCGAGCCTTCAGCGCATGCGTACGCTGTCCGCGAAGGCAAAATACACCTCGTCGGTCACCGCGGCGGGGATTTCGCACCCCGCGCTGAGCATGAACTGCGCGCCTTTGGTCTTTTCAATCAGCTCGCGCCCCTTGGCCGCCGCCTGCTCCGGCTTTGCGTTCATCAGGTCGCGGACGGGATCGGCGTTGCCCTTGAAGGGCATCCCCGCCGCGGTAAAGACCTCCCGCGCATAGCCGATGTCCACCAGCGAATCGATGTTGACCAGGCTCGCGCCGCATTTCGCGATCAGCGGCAGGCTTTGGGTGGTGTTGCCGCAGATGTGCAGTTTCGAATAGGCGCCGTATGCGCGGATGGCCGACGCGACCCGCTGCTCGTAGGGCAGCGCGAACTCCTGGAAGAATTCGCCCGAGATCAGCGACGCGGCGGCGTCGCCGCAGCCAATCAGGTCCGCCCCGGCGTCAATTTGCGCCTTTGCAAAGTCGATTTCAAGCTCCGCGGCAAACGCCAGCGCTTCATGGATGAATTCCGGCTCATCAAAGAGCATCATCATGGCGTTCCCCACGCCGAACCAGTCGCACACCTCGGCAAAGGGCATCTCCACCCAACCGCAGACCAGCGCCTCGCCCCGCGTTCCCCGGGCCAGCTTCTCCACCGCGTCCACCCGATCCCGCATGCGGGAGCCGGGCTTCATGGGGTCGGGCCGCTTCAACGCCCGGAAGTCCTCCACGGTTTTCAGCAGCGCGTCCTTGGCGTAGGGTGTCTGATCCTCCGGATAGCCGATCGCCCCGCCCAGGTCCGCGGTGATCCGGAACGCGTCGGAGCAGGCGGTCACCGCGTCCACACGGTAGTTCTCAAACAGATTGAGCTGTGCTTCCGAAAGCGCCGCCGCGTCGGTCGCATAGGCGCGGTAGTTCACCTTGCCGCGGTTGGCCGCGAAGAACATCATGAGGGGGAAAAACGGGGTCCTGTCCGGCATTTGACCGTTCAATATGGCAATGCATCGCTCTTTGGCGTTCATGGGTTGCCCCTCCTGTTTTCCGGGATGCGGCCTGACCGGCCCGGTACTGGCCTGTATTATACAGAAACCCCGCCCCGTTTGTCCACCGCACCGAGAACGCCCGCAACCTTCCGGGCACAATGGAAAGCGCCCATCACCACGCCCCGGCAGACCGCGGCAACACCCGGCAAGCGATGCATAAAACACTGCGTCGGCCGTGCAACCAGGCCCTCTCCCCCGCGCCTGTCCTGCGTTTTCCAAAAAAACCAACCCGGCATGGCTGAAAGAACTGTACAGTCGCGAAAAGCCATGATATAATTAAAGATAATAATAAAGGTTCACATGAAGTGAGGATGGGCGGATCCCATGGCTGAAAAACAACTGGACGTACTGTGCGTCGGGCTGATGCTGGTGGACATTCTGGCCAGGCCCGCGGATGCAGGAATTTTCACTCGGGACACCACCTGGGCGGACGACGTGCGCATGTGCACCGGGGGCGACGCACTCAACGAGGCGATTGTACTCTCGTCGCTGGGTCTCAAAACCGGTCTTCTGGGCCGGATGGGTGGCGACGGGTTCGGCCGCTTCGCGCTGGACGCGGCCGGCGCCGCGGGCATCGACATCCGGGGGGTGCGGGTGCTGCCGGAGGAGCGGACGGTGGTCTCCATCGTGCTGATCAACGGCCAAGGCGACCGGCATTTCCTGAGCTCCAGCGGCAACATCCACCACTTCTGCATGGAGGATGTCGACCTGGATGTGGTGGGGCAGGCGCGGATCGTGAACATCGGGAGCCTGGTCTCCATGCGCGCCTTCGACGGGGCAGACGCGGAGCGCTTTCTGACCGAAGCGCGGGCGCGGGGCGCGGTCACCTCCGCCGACGTCAGCGGCACACACCGAAAGCTGGAACAACTGACCGGGGAATTAAAGCAGCTCGACTACTTCATGCCCAGTTACGACGAGGCGGCGGAGATCGCCGGTCGGACAGACGCGGATGCCTGCGCGGAAGAATTCCTGCGCTATGTGCGAAAGGCCGTCGTGATCAAGCTGGGGGCGAAGGGCTGCCTGATCCGAAGCCGCACCGAGCGCCTGCTGCTGCCCGGATTCCCGGTCAACGCCATCGACACCACCGGCGCGGGCGACAATTTCGTCGCCGGGTTCCTGGCGGGGCTCTCCAAGGGGCTGAGTCTCCGGGAATGCGGCCTCTTGGCCAACGCGGCCGGCGCGATCGCCACGACGCAGCTGGGCGCGACCAGCGCCGCGACAGGACCCGGCGGCGTCGCCAAATTTCCGAGAAATGCGCGCGTTAAAATCGAGGGCGTACAGGAATTGGCGGACAAAATGTCGAAATGGCAAGAATAAGCTTATAAAAGGGAGATAGGGAACATGTCGCTGATTACGCTCAAGCAGGGTCTGGACATGGCGGAAGCCGGAAACTATGCGCTGGGAATGTTCAACATCATTTCTCTGGAGTACGCGGAGGCGGTGGTGCGCGCGGCGGAGCGCGTGAACCTGCCGGTCATTCTGGGATTCCCGGAAGTGTTTTTCAAATATCACGACGTGGAAATGATGGGGCCGATGCTCGTACGCTTTGCCGAGCGCGCCAAGGTGCCCTGCGTGGTACACATCGACCACGGCGTCGATTTCGACCTTTTGATGAAGGCCCTGCGCTATGGGTTTACCTCCATCATGTTCGACGGCTCGGCGCTGCCCCACGACGAGAACATTCAAAAGACCCGCGAAATCGTCAAAGTCGCCCACGCGTTTGAGGCGTCGGTCGAAGGCGAAATCGGCTATCTGGGGTTTGAAGAGGGCGCGGACGAGGATCCGAACGCCAAGACCAGCTTGGAGCGCGTCAACCAACTGCACCTGACCAACCCGGAGGACGCGCGCGCGTTCGCCGAGATTACCGGCGTGGACGCGCTGGCCATCGCCATCGGCAACATGCACGGCCACTACCGCGGCGAGCCGAAACTGGACTTCGAAAGGCTCGAGGCCATCAAAAAAGCCACGCCTTGCGCGCTGGTGCTGCACGGGGGTTCCGGCATCTCCGATCCGGACTTCGTGAAAGCGATCCGCCGCGGCATCCGCAAGGTCAACATCTACACCGCCATGAACGACTACGCGCTTCAGTTCCTCCGGGAGCACCTGGACGACGGGCTGTCCTGGGTGGATCTAGCCTGCAAGCAGCGCGACGCGATCGAGGACCAGGTGGCTGGGTTCATCAGGCTGTTCGGCTGCGTCGAATAGACGAAGAAAGAAGCTCCCGGGCGCCTCCGGGGAACCGCATCGAATCGCCGAAGGGAGCCCCCCGAATAACGTCCAGGGGGCTCCCTTCATCTACAAAGTTTCTGTGCGAATGATTCGTTCCCGACCGCTTCTCCCGATTGCGTCCGGCGGCGGGAAGCCATACTGGTGTTTCAAGGCATTTCGCAGCGCCGGATAGGCTCCGGCGCGTTCCGGACTGCCTCCCGGATCAGTTCGGAAGCCGAATCCCGGTTGAGCGAAGCGACGCGGCCGTGGTAGATATAGTAGATCAGCATCGACCAGTATACCTCATAGCCGCCCTTGTCGTACTCCTCCTCGGTCGGGAAGTAGCCGGTGCAGCCGTTGGTATAGCCGCCCAGATAAAAGGTGTCGCACCGGAGCGCCTCCGACGCCCTCAGCGCGAATTCGCACATGATTTCATTCGGCACGCCGCAAAGGCAGCCGCCGTTTATAAAGAAATACTGAATCTCCACCCGTTCGGTCTGGGTCTGAACCCCGGCGACAATGAGCCGCCGGACTTCGGAAAGCCATGCCACGCCGTCAATGCCCGCCTCGCGCCGGGCCTCCTCCGAGATTGAAAGCGCCCTTTCCAAAGAAGGAACGTCCGCTTCCAGCGTCTGGAAGGCCGAGTACATGCCCATTTTATCCACCGGTCCGGGGACGAGCGCGTCCAATACGCCCTCCACCGCACGCAGAACCTCCGCCGCCATGTCCCGAAGCGCGGTCTCCGAGCGGACGAACCGCAAAGGGTCGGCCGCGTCCACCGGTGTGGTTTCGGACAGAAAGAACCGGGGCGCAACGTTGCCGGACGCCCCCTGCGTGACCATGACGGGGCAACCGTATCGTTCCTGCAGCATGTCCCGCACCGCGCCGAAGAAGTCCGGCGAGAGGCGGTAGTTGTCCGCCTTCAGAACGTTGCAGTGGGCTGTTACGCGCAGGACGAGGAGCTTCAGTTCGCCGCCCGCGCCCGTCACCTTCAGAATCCCTACGCGCCTGTCCAGCGCCTGGTTCTCAGCGCGGCGGTTTACGCCGATGTCCGCCTGCGCGTTGCCCCAGGCGGCGAGAACCGGCGCTTTGCGCGCCGACGCCTCCCGGACGGCCGCAATCAGCTTCTCCCGGACCGACGCATACCAGTCAGTCTCGATGCTGTCGTTGGGCGCGGAATGAGTATGGGAAAAGCATAGCATGACCCGGTCCGGGCCCGAACCCACGGCCCGACCGATCTCTTCCCGTAGGGCGAGCGCGTGCGCGCTGGAGAAACCGATGTGATCCACCGTCACGAGACAGCATGCCTCGCCATCCATCTCCCATACCGCTGCCTGCGCCTCCAGCGGGCTCAGTACGCCCCTCGACCACTCGTCCGCGCGCCCGAAGCCAATGGTCTGAACCGGCGCCGCGGGCGTGATGTTGGCCTGCGCACACCCAAGAAATGCCGTATTCAAAGTGAAATCCTCCTTCGTATGCCGGATAGTGCGATGGCGCTGACTGAAGCCCTTTCCCGCCGCGGCGCCTAAACGGCGGGTTCATCGTACGATTTCCTGAACCCCATCGGCATCGTCACGCTTTTTTTACCGGCCGGTGTACATCTGTGGCAGAGGCTATTGGATGAGCTCGGCGCTGCGCGCCTTCTCCACCGCCCTGACGCGGCTGGAGGCCCGCAATTTGGAATAGATGCTGATCACATGGGTCTTGACCGTGGAAAGCGAGATGAACAGCCACCCGCCGATCTCCTTGTTGGACGCGCCGGCGGCCAGGTGCCGCAGCACCTCCATCTCCCGCTCACATAAAATCTCCTCCGGCTGGGCGGCCTTGAGCCGCGAGGCGAACTCGCCCGCGCACAGCTTTTCCGCGCCGGTCATATCCCGCCCGTGCTGGTCGATCAGAAACGCAAGCGACTTTGAAAACTCCGGCCCTCCACCGCCGCGGAGAAATTGCGAAAGAAGGCGAGGCTGTCGTCCGGCTCCCCGTCCAGCGTCAGCCAGCGGAAGGACAGCGGCGCGCGCGCAACAGATAGGAGGTTGGCAGCGTCGTCTTCCCGCAACCCGCCTCGCCCCGGATCACCGTCACCCGGTGCTCCTTCATGTCGTCGGGCTTTGCAAAAGTGCCTCTCGGAGGGTATGGTTTGTCCTGGGAGACGGCATTTTGAACTCTGCCGCGATCAGACCAGCACCAGTGGACATGTGCGCATCCCCCGCCCGCGCTTTTTCCCCGACCATTATAGACCTCCGGGGAACGCTTGGCAACCACCCGCGCGCGGCCCGCGCCGTTTTTTTCAGTACGCCCCACTCAGTCTTTTGCCTTCGGGCATCAAACCCATCAGGAAGAAAACGACCGGCACCGCGATCAGGTAGGCCAGCCGCGGCAGGGCCTTCAGCAGGTTCACGCACTCCACAAGGGTCAGAAAATTTTTAAGCCCCTTGACGCCAATGATCGGTCCCATCTCGCAATCCCTCCCTTTCACGGAGCCATCGTACCAAACCGCCCCGCTTCCCGGGATCAACCGAACGGTTGATTCACGGGGTTGATTCTGACTGGCGGTTGAGCCGCTGGCCGATTGGGCAACAGCGCCGTTTCAGGACATAACACACACTCAATGTCCCGGAAACCTCCGATATTCTGGATTCTCCGCGCCGGTCGTGGTAAAATGTTGGCATACGCAAAACCAAGGAGGGAATGTCATGAAGAAAATCGTCGCCCTGGTCCTGTGCCTCGTCCTTGTCCTCACCATGCAGGTTATCTCGTTCGCCGCGGATCAGGGGTACACGGAGTCCGTCGTCACCATTGACAACGGCGATCACCAGATCCCGGCGACCGTCTGCCTGCCCACCGCCGAGGGCAAGCATCCCGCGGTCGTCATGCTGCACGGCACCGGCTCCAACCGCGACGAGGCGGGCGGCGGCTACAAGGTGGCCGCGCCCATCCTGGCCGCGAAGTACGGCATCGCCACCATCCGCATCGACTTCATGGGCAACGGCGACAGCAAAGCCGACTACAAGGGCTACACCTTCGCCTCTGCCGTTTCCGACGCCGTGGCCTCCGCAAACTATATGGCCGCGCTTGAAAACGTGAACGCCGACGCCATCGGCGTGATGGGCTGGAGCCAGGGCGGCACCGACGCGCTTCTGGCCTCGGGCGAGCATCCCGAGATATTCAAGTCCGTCGTGACCTGGGCCGGCGCGCCCGACATGAAGCTGGACGGCTTCTTCGGAGACGAACAGTACGCGGAAGCCAAGAAGAACGGCTTCTTCGTGATGAAATTTGACTGGCGCGACAGCCTGGAAGTCAGCCTCCAGTGGTGCGAGGACGTCATGAACACCGACGTTCTGGGCGTATTCTCCGCCTTCACCGGCCCGGTGCTCGCCATCGCCGGCAAGCTCGACACCACCGTCGATCCCTCCTGGTCGGACAAGATCGCGGCCACGAGCAAAAACACCCTCTCCCACGCTTCCTTCATCGGCGGCATGGACCACACCTTCAACGTCTTCTCGGAGACGGACCTGCATTCCCTCAACAACGCCATCGACCAGACCGGCGCGTTCTTCGCCGAGACGCTGGGCTGAGTCCGCACCGAACCTTAATACTAACTCCAAACATTAATCACTCGTTGCGCTGGTTCTTTTCGCGCAGA
>CALGYL010000120.1 GCA_937934775.1 uncultured Clostridia bacterium | reverse complement strand
GCCAACTGCTCAACGTCAGCAAACGGACGCTCCAGCGTTACCGCTCGTCGGGCGAATTATCCTATCAAATGATCTATCATAAAACCTTTTACAAGGAAAGTGATGTGGAAGCCTTTATCAAAGCCAATTTTCAAAAAGGAGAAACTTCAGATGATGACGCCCCTGAAGATACAGGGAACGATCCCGAAAATACAGATGAACGCTAAACCTGCATACTTTTTTCGTTTTTCCCGAAACATTATTTTCCCTGGCGGTACTCTGCACCGTCGTGATGACAGGCGCGGGGTTTGCTATTACAAGATGAAAGCTTTTCCCTTTATTTCCAGATATCGTTTTAATTAGCTTTATTTGCAGCTAATTATCAATAAATAAGCAGCTATGAAATTATATATTATTGGAAATGGATTTGATTTATATCATGGCATAAAATCCAGTTACTGGAATTTTAAAGATTATGTAGAAGAAAATCATTCTGATTTGTATGAGAGAATAGAGCAGTTTTTAGGAGGAGATGATTTTTGGTCTGACTTTGAAAGTTATCTGGGCGATATTGATGAAGAAGAAATCAGAGATCGTGCAGGAACTTTTTTGATGGATTATGGTGCTGAAGATTGGAGCGATGCTGGCCATCACGATTATCAGTACGAAATTAGCCAAATTACAGATGATATATGTGAAGGGATAACAAGCGCATTATTAGAATGGATTATGCAGCTAACAATTGCCCAAACCCAAAACGATGCAATTTCTCTGCCTGTAGATGCATTATATCTTACATTTAATTACACTGATACATTAGAACGGTTATATCGAATTAATTCAATGAATATCAAGTATATTCACAATCAAGCAGTCGATAATAGCTCAATTCTCGTTTATGGTCACAACCGGATAAAAGAACCTTCCAAAACAGATGCCGAAATAATCTCTGACATAAATACTGCAAGAGAAGAAGCATTAACGGATGCTGAAATTCAAGAAATACTGGACGATATTCATTCAGGTGACGATCCTCGTGTTACGGAAGGAGAAGAAATTATCAGAGAATATTATCGGACAACCTATAAGCCCGTTAATGAAATTATAGAACAGAACCAAGATTTTTTTAATCAGTTGTCAGATTTTGAAGAAATATATGTTTTGGGGCATTCTTTAAATGAAATAGATCTTCCTTATTTTAAATTGATACATGAAAAAGTAGGAGGTGGTATAACTTGGAATGTCAGCTGTTACTGTGATGAAGAACGGACACGTCATCAATCAAGGTTATATAGCATAGGTGTATCTGAAACTCAAATGAATTTTATTAGGATTTCAGACTTATCCATAGAACTAAAAATAGATTTTACAGCTAATGCGCATTAATATAAACACCCAGATAACCAACAGGCTACCGGGGTGTTTGTTTACATCTTGATTCCCTTTGATACAGATGATTCCTGTTTGAGGCCATTGTTAATTCGCGCGATAACCAGCCTGTCACCCATGACCTCTTTGGCCGCCCGTAACCCTTCCGGCATTTGGAACGATTTTACGTCCTCTTTCGGAACACCAGCCATGATTCCGGCGCTCTGCTCAATAGGTTTTAGCGAGGCTTCAATTTTGCGCTCCATAACGACCATTTCCCCTTTCAATTCCTTCAATTCGTCCTCTTTCTTCCAAGAACTTTCCACCACTGTTTTGAGCACGGGAACGTCTTTCATCAGCTTTTCGTTGTCCGTTTTATACTTCACCAGTAAGACGGGCATGGTGTCAAGGGCGTTCAGGAAATTGGCAGCCGCCGTTTTCGGATCGGCGGCTATGTGTCCGTGATTGTAGTTATACAAAATCTCGCCCTCGCCTTTGATGAAGAAGCGGTTCTGCACCAAATCGAAGCCGTCCTTCACTGTGGTTTCGGACTTCACCAGCAGGGTAAAACCGTAGAGCGACCCGATGGGTTCCGACAGGCCATGCGTCCGAATTTTATCTGCAATCTCGTTCAGCTTCTTGCCGACGGACACGGGATCGGTCGCCGCAAAGCCGTCTAATTTGACCGGATTAAGGCGCGTACCGTCCGGCGCAGTCTGCACACGGGAGTTGAACGCTTCTACGTCTTTGGATATGCGGGCGATAAAACCCTTGTTGGTTTCGACGGTCTGCATGATCCCCTCCAGCTTGTAGCGGGTCGAGGACTTACCCCGCACGAACGCTTGCCGCTCGCTTTCCAGCGAGGCGATTTTTTTCTCCAGCCTCGCTTTTTCCAACAGTTCCGTATTGCCGGACAGGATCGCCACATATTCGGAGAAATTCATGCCGCTTTTCTCGTCTATACTGCCCTCATCAATGGTACGGCTACCCATGTTGTTATTCTTTAGCTGGTTGATAAATAACTGCTTGTTGTGCAATAATCCGAATTTGTAAGCGTCCAGCGACTTTTCAACGGCATAAATCACCACATTGACCTTATTGTCGGCATACAGTTTGGCAATCTCGTTGCCTTTGCGGATGCCGCGCCCGTCGCGCTGTTCCAGGTCGCTCGGCCGCCACGGTGCGTCAAGATGATGGACGGCCACACATCGCTTTTGGGCGTTTACGCCTGTCCCCAACATTTCGG
>CALGYL010000119.1 GCA_937934775.1 uncultured Clostridia bacterium | reverse complement strand
GACCACCGAGATCTACACTCTTTCCCTACACGACGCTCTTCCGATCTGGGTTTTCCTCAACGAGGCGTCGGCCTCCGCCCGGCAGCCGGGCAGCACGAAAGCCGTTCCCGACTGGGTGGAGCTCTACAACCAGAGTTTAAAGACCGTGGATCTCAGCGGTTACGGCCTGTCAGACGACCCGGGCAACCCCCGAAAATGGCAGTTTCCCAGCGGGGCGAAGCTGGAAGCGGGCGGCTACCTGAAGGTGATCCTGAACGGGCAGAACAAGGCAGACACATCGAAGAACGCTTACGCCACCAGCTTCAAGCTGTCGCTCTCCGGGCAGGAGACGCTGGTTCTGTCCAAACCGGACGGCGCCATCCTGGACCGAATGCCCATGCTCAGCCAGTACGGCGGCGTATCCTACGGCAGGATCAGCGGTCGGGACGGCTTTTTTTATTTGGGCAGCGCCACCCCCGGCGCGGTCAATGACCAGACCGCCTACGTCGGCCGCGCGCCGGAAGTGGCGTTCTCGCAGCCCGGCGGCTGGTTCACCTCCGGGGCGGTTTCTCTCGCCCTGTCCGCGCCCGAAGGCTTCACCATCCGCTATACGCTGGACTGCACGGAGCCCACCGAATCCTCCGACACCTATTCCGGCCCTCTGGACATCTCCCAAAATACCATCGTGCGCGCCCGCGCCTACCGGGACGGCATGCTGCCCTCCCGGACCGCGACCCGCAGCTACCTGTTCGGCGCGAAGCACACGCTGAACGTGATTTCGCTGGTGACGGACCCCGCCGGGCTCTTCGACAAGGAAAAGGGCCTGTTTGAAATGGGCCCGAAGAAGCTGAAGTACCCCTACAAGGGCGCCAACTTCTGGCAGGACTGGGAGCGCAGCGCCAACCTGGAATATTTCTCCGCGGACGGCGCGACCATCCTGTCGCAGGGCGCGGGGCTCCGGCTTCAGGGCCAGTACAGCCGCATGCAGGACCAGAAGTCCTTCAAAATCACCGCCCGCACCGCCTACGGGGACAACCGCTTCCACGCCTCCCTCTTCCCCAACCGGGATTATACCGAGTACAAGTCCTTCATCCTGCGCACCTCCGGGCAGGACTTCAACAAGACCCGCTTCCGGGACGCGCTGCTCACCTCGCTGGCGGCGGGCACCTCGGTCATGTACCAGGACGCGCAGCCGGTGGTGGTCTACCTGAACGGCCAGTACTGGGGCCACTACAACATGCGCGAACGGCTGCACAAGTACTCCATCGCCCAGTTCATGGGCTGGAGAGAACCGGACAAAATCGACATCGTCAAGGCCAACAATAACGTCGTGCAGGGCTCCAACAAGACGTATGAGGCGCTCCTCGCCTACATTAAAAAGAACGGCGTCAAGACGGACGAGGCGCTGGCCTACGTGGAATCCAAGATCGACCTGAACAACTACCTGGAATACGTCGCGCTGGAGACCTTTACCGGCAATACCGACCTATTGAACGTCCGGCGCTACCGCTCCGCAGAGGGTGACGGCCGCTGGCGGTGGATCATCTTCGACACCGACTGGGCCTTCTACACCGACACCGACTCCTTCCGCCGCTGGATGACGCCGGGCGGCACCGGCTCCGGCAACAAGACCGACAACACGCTGTTTGTGGCCCTGATGAAAAACAAGACCGTGCAGGCGCAGTATCTGACCCTGCTTGGCAACCTGATGGCCACCCAGTGGACCACGCAGAAGATTCTGGAAAAGTCCGAATGGTGGCAGGAGACGCTCTACCCCGAGATGCCCGCCCAGACCGAAAAGTGGGGCGGCAACGAGAAGAGCTGGCTGGGCGAGATCAAGCGCTTCAACAGTTACGCCAAGCAGCGCCCGAAAAAGATGCTAACCTACATCCAGAAGGCCACCGGCTACTCAAACGACCAGATGCGCGTCTACTTCGGCGAGATCATGGACCAGATCGCAAACAAATAACCCGCATCGCGCGAAAAACCGCCGGAGCTTTACCGAAACGAAGGAGGCGCCCATGCTGCGTTCATACGCGCCACGACATGAGATCAAGTTCTTTTTAAGCGCAACCGATGCGGTCTGGCTCTCGGCCAGGCTCGCCGCCATGCTGGAGCGGGACAAAAACGCCGGGCCTGACGGCAACTATCTGGTGCGCTCGCTGTACCTGGACGACGCTTTTAACACCGCCTACTACGATAAGATCGCCGGCAACGCCACGCGGGACAAATATCGGATCCGCCTGTACAACCTGGACGACAAGACGATCCTTCTGGAGCGCAAGCGCAAGCTGGGCGACCTGATCCAGAAGGACAGCGCCCGGATCTCCCGGCGGATGGCCGAGCGCATCGTGGATGGCGACCCCACCGGCTTCGAACGGGTGGACAACCCGCTGATCCAGGACCTGTTCCGGGAGATGCGCATAAAGCTCCTGCGCCCGGTGATCCTGGTGGACTACGCGCGGGAGGCCTTCTGCCACCCGGCGGAGACGGCGCGCATCACCATCGACCGCCAGCTTCGCGCTGGGCCGCGCACGGGCCTGTTTGATCCGTTCGTCCCCACCGTGCCCGCGCTGGACGTGGATCAGGCGATCCTTGAGGTCAAATTTGACCGGGTGCTGCCGGACTTCATCTCGCAGCTTTTGTGGGACGCCCCCGCCTCCCGCTCCGCCATCTCAAAATACGTCGCCTGCCGCCGGTTTGAACCGCTCCGCTAAACATATGTCCACAAAAGCCGCTGAAAGCCGTTAAGGAGGATTTCCCATGAACAACCTGACGAAGCTGGACCTCAGCAACATGTCCATCATGCCCAGCTCCACCGGCACCATCCTGTTTTCGATTCTGCTGGCCTTCGCCACCGGCCTTTTCATCTTCTGGGTTTACAAGATGAATTACAAGGGCGTCATGTACAGCCAGAACTTTGCGCTGACGCTGGTTCTGATGACCCTGATCACCACCCCGGTGGTCATGTGCATCCGCAACTCCATTCAGCTTTCCATGGGCATGGTGGGCGCGCTGTCCATCGTCCGCTTCCGCACCGCCGTCAAAGACCCGCTGGACACCGCCTACATGTTCTGGTCACTTACGATGGGCATCCTCCTGGGCGCGGGCCAGTTCTACCTGGCGGGCCTGGCCACGGTGTCCGTGGCGATATTGGTGTTCGTCCTGAACCGGATCACCCTGAAAGCGCCGGACAGCTTCCTTCTGGTGGTGCGCTGCGCGCCGGGCGCGGAGGGCGCCGTGACGAACGCGCTCCGGGGCGTCAAGCATCAGAAGATGAAGAGCCGCACCGTCACGCCGTCCGGCAGCGAGCTGACGCTGGAAATCCGCCTTGAGCGCCAGGAAGCGCTGATGAAGAGCCTGATGGCCACCGAGGGCGTCCGGGACGCCACGCTGGTGGCATATCAGTCGGAGACGCTTTAAGCGGCGGTAAAAAATCCTGACGGCTTTTTTACCGCGTAGGAGAAAAACTGCGCGCGCTTGAAATCCCGCCGGATTTCCGGGCGGCGCGCTGACCGAAAGAATTGTTTGTTTGCCCGGTGTGCGCACTGGCCAAACAAACGCGTTTCCGGCGCACGGGTCGCCGGAAACGATTGAACCCGCCGGGGGCTTTTGATCTTCCCCGAAGAAATCCCGGCCGCAACGCGGCCGGAAAACCAACACGGCAAGAGGAGTGTCTCCATGCGCGATTTGATCGAGATTCTGTCAAGCCCGGCCATGCAAATCGCGGTTGGGGTGATCGGCGTGGTGCTGATCTTCCTGGCTGCGTCGCGGATGCGAAACCGCGCGCTGGAACGCAAGCTCAGCGAGGTACAAAACGCGCTGTCCAGCCAGTTTCAGGACGTCCGGAGCGAGGCCGGAACCACCGCGCAGCGCTCCCGCGAGGAGATGGGCGCGAACCTTCGCGGCATGAGCGATTCCGTCGCCCGCGTGATGGGCGAAATGGGCCGCACCCAGCAGGTGCAGCTGGACGCATTCGCAGGGCAACTGCGGGAACTGGGCCGGGACGAGGAAGCCCGCCTGGCGGAGCTGCGCCGCACGATGGAAACGCGCCTTTCAACCTATGAGGAGCGCATCGGCGCCATCGGCGACGTGGTGGATACCCGGCTTCTCAGCGGCGAACAACGCATCGACCGCCTGCGGGAGGGCGTGGAATCCCGCCTGATCAGCCTGCAGTCGGACAACGGCAACCGCCTCACCCAGATGCAGCAAATGGTGGACGAGAAGCTGACCTCCACGCTGGATAAGCGGGTCAGCGAGAGCTTCCGCCTGGTCAGCGAGCGGCTGGAACAGGTCTACAACGGCCTGGGTGAGATCGAGGCGCTGGCAAGCGGCGTGGGCGATCTCCGAAGGGTTCTCACCGGCGTGAAGTCCCGCGGCGCGGTGGGCGAAATCCAGCTGGGCGCGCTGCTTGCCCAGATCCTCTCCCCCGATCAGTACGAGGCGGAAGTGACCCTCCTCGAAAACGCGGAGCCGGTCAGCTTCGCCATCCGCCTGCCGGGCAAGACCGGCGGCGCCGTCAGCTACCTGCCCATCGACGCCCGCTTCCCCCACGAGGCCTACGACCGGCTGGTCGACGCGGTGGAGAGCGGCGACGCCCAGACCGCCGAGCAGGCGGGCGCGGAGCTGGAAAAGAAGCTTCTGCGCGCCGCCGAGCGCATCCACACCCAGTACATCGCGCCGCCCCGCACCACCGACTTCGCCGTCCTGTTCCTGGGCAGCGAAGGCCTCTACGCGGAGGCGCTGCGCAGGCCCGGCCTTGCCGAACGCATGCAGCGGGATCATCACGTGACCCTGACCGGCCCCTCCACGCTGGCCGCGCTGGTTAACGCGCTGCAGATGGGCTTCCGTACGCTGGCGCTGGAAAAGCGCGCCGAGGAAGTCTGGGCGCTATTGGGCGCGGTGCGCGGTGAATTTCAGACCTTCGCCGAGGCGCTGGGCCGCACCCAGAAGCGCATCCGCCAGGCGTCCGAGTCCATTGAGGACGCGGCCGAAAAGTCCCGCCTGATCGAAAAGCGGCTGCGCGGCGTCGAAAAGCTGGGCACCAAACAGCGCCGCACCATCCTGGGCGAAGAGGAAGAGGATTCCGAGCTGTTCTCAACGGACTGGGACTGACATAGGGGTTTGCCGACGGACACGGGGCTTCGCCCTGCGGGAGACCGACACGAGGTTTCCGCCCTACATGGGATCGACTCGGAACTCCGCCCCGCACCCCGCCAAGGGGCGCTGCCCCTTGGAACCCCGCCAGAGGAAATGATTCCCTCTGGACTCCCCGAAAAAGGATACTTCTGAAAAGCGTCGTTATGATACGGCGCTTTTCTTTATGGAGCTCGGGAGGAGGGCTTCCGGTTCCAGATCAATCGCGCCAGAAAAGGCCACAACGAGGCCCGCGCGGGCGGCAGGTTCAATTCCTGCCCCGCGCGGAGCGCCGTCGGGTCCACATAGGGGTTCAGCTCCATCAGCTTCAGCGGCGTCGTGCCGCGCTCGGCCGCCACCGACCGTATGCTCTCCCCAGCGCGCAGTTTGTGCCGCGGGTTCGTCATTTCAGGCATGTCCGTCACGCTCCCGATGATTGAGTATGCGCTTCCCCATACGAGTATGCCCGCGCAATCCGATGATTGCGCGGGCATACTCGTCTTTCAACACCTTTTTTCGTATCCGACCCGCTGCAAGGCCTGTACCGCTGTCATCATTCTCCGACCCGAAAAAGGACGCGCCTTCAAACGCTTCCCCATGCGAGGGGTCCCGGGAGAATCATTCCCCCGGGCGGGAGGACTCCGGCATCGGCTTCATTCCCGGCGTCTCCCCCGTCATTCCTCTCCGGCGTTCGACTCCAGAAAGTCCCGCACCCGCAGCTTGGCCTTGTACACCTCGTTCCGGGGGAACAGGGTGAGGGCCTGATCGGCGGCGTCCGAAAGCGTCGCGCCGGACAGCATGGCTTCCAGGATTGAGGCCGCGGCGTTGACGGGCTTTACCGGCGCTTCTTCGACAACCCTCGGCGGCAGCTCCACCGCGACCACGTACTCGCCCTTGTCCACGTTTTCGTTGGCGGCAAGCGCCCGGAGCACATCCCCAGCCGTGCCGCAATCCAGGCGTTCAAATTTCTTGGTCAGGTCGCAGGCGGCGAGCACCTTCGCGTCCGGGAACTTCTCCGCCACCGCCTCCACCAGTTTCACCACCCGGTGCGGGGATTCATAGGCGATGAAGACGGGCAGGCCGGTCTTTTCAAAGTCGCTCAGCGCCTGCTCCAGCGCGGCCTTTTCCCTGGGGAGAAAGCCCAGAAACGCGAACGAACTGGGCTGGAACCCGCTCACCGACAGCGCCGCGACCATCGCGGAAGGTCCCGCGACCGGCGAGATCTCGATCCCCGCCGCCCGCGCCGCCGCCACCAGCGCATAGCCGGGGTCGGAGATGGCGGGCGTGCCCGCGTCGCTGGTCACGCAGACGGTGAGGTCCTCCAAAAGCATCCGGGCCACGATCTCCTCCGCCCGCGCCCGCTCGTTGTGGCGGTGGCAGGAGATCATCGGCTTTTTGATGCCCAGATGATTGAGCAGCTTCATCGTAACCCGCGTGTCCTCGGCGGCGATCAGGTCGCACGTTTCAAACGCCTCGCGCATGCGGGGCGTCAGATCATTCAGGTTTCCGATCGGGGTCGCCACCACCAATAACTTTGCCATGCCTGTCCTTTCCGCGTCCAAAAGGTCCCGCCCGCCGCGCCATCACGCGCAAAAAAGCCGCAAAGCGGTTTTCCCGCGCCCGTCATACTGTTCCGGGCGGTCGCATACATACTTGCCGCGTTAACGCACGTGCCGTTCCAGGGTGTAGCACAGCTCGTTTGAGAGCGCGAACTTGTCAACAACCGTCCAATCAGCGGGGAGGTTTTGCTCGAATGAGGCTTCGTAATGGGTCTGCATGCCGACGTTTCTTCCGGACAGCGTGCGGGTGGGGAAGGTCACCAGGGCTTTTTTCGAGCGCACCCGCTCGAGGAGCGCCCTCCCGCCGCCAATCATCTGCTTTTCCAATAGCGGCAGAAGCTTCATCAGGAGTGTCGCGTCCGCCTCCGGCAACGGCGCGTCCTCCGCAAGATCGCCTGGCTCCACCCGGACATCCCACCGGAGCGCTTCCGCCCAATCGTTCACGAGGCGCGCCGCGTCCGTCTGCAGCTCAATGCCCCGCACGGTGAGCCCCATGGCCCCTAAAAACAGCGGGTTCAGCCCGCAGGCCAGGTCCAGCACCCGTCGGGGATTGCCCAGCGCGGGCAGCGCGCGGTCGTACAGCGCCGCCATGTCGGGAAGCCGCTCCCGGGATGACGCGTGGAGCGCCAAGGCCTGGGCGATCACATCGCCCTCGCCGGATTTCGCCCGTTCCAGCAGCGCACGGCCTGCTTTCAGCTCTCTGGGCGACAGGAACGCGCCGGTGATGCGGTGCAGCTCCGCCCGGGCGGCCTTGTCGGCCCCCTTGGGCCCATGCCGCCGGAGCGATTCGGAATATATCCGTTCCACCGCGCCGGAGTATACGCCGCGGTACTTGGGGGATGCGAGCAGCGCCTGGAGCGCGCGGTCAGTCTCCATCGCGCAGAAGCGCCATCAGGCGCTGATAGAACCGGAGGTTGTGGGCGGTCGCAAGCCGCTGGGCCGTCGCGTCGCCCAATTTGAACAGATGGTGCAGGTAGGCGCGGGAGTAGCGCCGGCACAGCGGGCAATCGCAGGATTCGTCCACCGGGCGCTTGTCGCGGGCGTGGGCATCGTCCAGGCAGTAGTGAAAGCGGTAAAAACTGCCCGCGCGCAGCGCGGAGGGCGTGTCGCAGCCTTCCCGGAAAACATACAGCCGCTGGTGGCGCGCCTCCCGGGTGGGAATCACGCAGTCAAAGAGCGTGTAGCCCATGTCGACGCACTGAACGATCTCCTCCGGACGACCGACCCCCATCGCATAACGCGTCTTGGCGGGATCCATCGCCTCACAGGCGTACCGGAGCGACTCAACGTGCAGCGTGCCGTCGGCCCGGAGCGGCCAGCCGCCAAAGCCGAAGCCGTCAAACCCGATTTCCTGAAGCCGCCGCCCGCACTCCAGCCGAAGTTCCCGGTCCGCGCCGCCCTGCACGATGCCAAACAGCAGCGGCCTTTCCGCCCGGCCGGAAAACAGCTTGTCGAACTCCGCCCGGCAGCGCCTTCCCCAGGCCACGGTCAGCTCCACGCTGCGCTTCTGCGCCTCGGGAGGATCGTCGGGATGGGTGCAAAGGTCCAAAGACATCAGAATATCGCTGCCCAGCTGGTACTGCGCCTGGATGCACTTTTCCGGGGTAAAGATCATTTTGCCACCGGAATCGGGCCGAAAGATGATTTCGCCGTCCCGGATCTCGCCGTAGGAGGGATTTTCACGGATCAGCGAGAACAGCTGAAATCCGCCGGAATCGGTCAGAATCACGCGCGGCCAGCCGCAGAATTCATGCAGGCCGCCAAGGGCTTTCACCAATTTCGCGCCGGGCCTCTGGTAGAGGTGGAATGTGTTCATGACCGCACCGGGTACCTCCGCGGCCTCGGCGTCGTCAAACCCGCCCCCGCGCAGCGCGCCATAGGTGGCGTCCGGAAAAAAGGCTGGCAGCGCTACCGACCCCCGCCTCGTTACAAGCTGCTTCATTGGGCGGCCTCCAGCTTTGATAGAATGCGCAGGGTTGCGCTTCTGGCCCGGGGGTTTTGGGAAAGCTCCGCCTCGGAAGCCTGGATGGGCTTGCGGGTGACCAGCTTACCCAGAGGCTTTCGCCCGCACACGCAGATTGGGCTGTCCGGCGGGCAGACGCAGGGGTTGGCCAGATCCCTGAATGTGTTTTTAACCACGCGATCCTCCAGCGAATGAAACGCGATCACGCACAGGCGCCCGCCGGGCGTCAGTAGATCGCACAGATCCCTTAGCGCCGTTTCCAGCGGGGCGAGTTCATCGTTGACCGCGATGCGCAGCGCCTGGAAGGACCTGCGGGCCGGATGGCCGCCGTCCTTCGTACGGAATTTCTTGGGAATCGCCGCGTCAATGATGTTGACCAGGTCGAAGGTGGTTTCGACGGGCTTTTGCTTCCTCCGGTCGCAGAGAACCCTTGCGATGTGCCTGGCCCAATTTTCCTCGCCGTAGTCGCGCAGGACACGGGCAATCTCGCCCTCGGGCCATTCGTTCACAATCGTTCGGGCGGTCAAAGGCTGGCCGCGGTCCATGCGCATGTCAAGCGGCGCATCCTCCCGGTAGGAAAAGCCCCGTTCCCCGTCGTCCAGCTGCGGCGAACTGACGCCAAGATCAAGAAGCGCCCCGTCCAGATGATTGACGCCGCGCTCCGACAAAAGCTGTTTCGCATCGTGGAAGTTGCCGCGGATGGGCGTGAAGCGCGCATCCCGGATGCGATCCTGGGACGCGTCCAGCGCCGCCTGATCCCGGTCGATGCCAAAGAGTCTGCCGCCTGGGCCCAGGCGCGTCAGAATCACCGAGGAATGGCCGCCGCCGCCCAGCGTGCCGTCCAGATACGATCCATCCGGCCGAATGGCGAGTCCTTCGATGCACTCGTCCAATAGAACCGGTATATGCGCAAAATTCATGGGCGATCTCCCGTCATGAGCCCGGGCAGCACCTTCGGGAACTGCTCCATGCGCTCGGAAATAAAGCGGCGCGCGTGCGCCGCGGCTTCGGGCCAATCCGGATGGCCCAGGAGCTTGTCGATGACGTCAAAGCGGGTTTTGGGTACCTTCAGAAGTATGCGGCGCGCGCCTTCGGACAGCGGGGAAAGCGGCTCCCGCGCATCCAAAGCGCAGCGCCCGCATACCGCGCCTCCCAGCCGCTCGGAAAACCGCAGCGGGCCGGAGCTTCCGGCGGGGGTGGAAACGTCGCGCCCGCAGGTCACGCACCGGTCCACCCGGGGCGCCTGGCCGGAAAGTTGCAGGAAATGCAGTTCAAAAGCCGCCGTGATCAGCTCCGGCGGCAGCGTGGAATAACTCAGAAACGCCAGCGCCTTCAGCGTGAGCAGGAACAGCTCCTCGTTCGCCTCGCCCGGCAGCGCCGCAAGGCCGGTCAGGTGCAGGTAATATGCGCCGTGGGTCAGTTTGTCCACGTCCTGCCGGATGGGAAAATTGCTCTCCTGCACCTGACAGGCGGTGACGGTGAAGCGGCCCTTCTCCTCGGACAATGTGTACTCCCCGGCGCAGAAGGGTTCGGCGGCGTTGATGAGGGGCGACCGGGGCCGCCGGCAGCCGCGCACCACCGCCTCCACCCGGCCCATGTCGGGCGAGAAGAGCGTCACCATGCGGTCGTAATCGCGCCAGTCGCTGCGCCGGAGCACCATCGCCTTCGTTGTGATCATGAATTCCCCTTCGCAAAGATCAGGTCTGCTGCTCGTACCCCAGCGCGCGCAGGTCGGACGGGCGGTTGCGCCAGTCCTCCCGTACCTTGACCCACAGTTTCAGGTTCACCTTCGTGTCCAGCAGCCGCTCGATGTCGGCCCGGGCCTCGGTGCCGATCTTGCCCAGCATCGCGCCGCGCTTGCCGATGATGATGGCCTTATGGCTCTCCCGCTCACAGTAGAGGTTGGCGTGGATCTCGGTGAGCGTGGGGCCCGCCTCGATGGACAGCATCTCGACGCCCACGCCGTGGGGGATCTCCTCCCGGAGGTTCAGAAGCGCCTTTTCGCGGACGATCTCCGCGATGATCGCGCGCTCCGGCTGGTCGGTAATCATGTCCTCCGGGAAGTACTTGGGGCCTTCCGGCATGGCGGCCTTGATCAGGTTCAGAAGCTCGTCCATGCCGTCGCCGCGCCGGGCGGAGACCGGCACGATCTGGTCAAAGGGGACGGCCTGAAGCTTCTGAAGCTCGGGCATCAGCGTTTCGGGCGTCGACAGGTCAATCTTGTTGACGGCCAGGAATTTCGGGCAGTTCATCTTGCCCACATCCTCGAGTACGCCCAGGTCGCCCGCGCCGACATGAGTGGCATCCACCACGCAGAGCACCGCGTCCACGCCCTCCCGGGCCTCCTGGGCGGCTTTGACCATGTATTCGCCCAGCTTGGTGCGGGGCTTGTGCAGGCCGGGCGTATCGACGAACACGATTTGCCAGCCCTCCCCCGCGGCCACGCCCAGAATCTTGGTACGGGTGGTCTGGGGACGGTCGGATACGATGGCCACCTTTTCGCCCACGAAGCGGTTCATGATCGAGGACTTGCCCACGTTGGGGCGGCCCAGGATCGCGACAAATCCGGAATGAAAACTCAAAAGGTTGTCCTCCTCCACGGCATTCGTTTCCCACCCTTCGAAAAGGGCGGCGGGGGCAGCAGCCCCCGATTGGTGCATGGCAGCCGGAGGGCGGCCAGTGGGGCCGCGGGCTGCGTTCCGCTTTGCGCATAAAGGCCCGGCTGAGAAGCAACGGCTCGCAGGGCCTGCGCCCGGTCGTCAGAAGACGAAGGATTCTGTCAGCCCTGAAGGTCTTCCGGTCCAAAGGAATGGGGCAAAAGCTCCTTCAGCGGGATGACGGTGAATTTCCCGGATGCGCGCGATCCGCAGATCACCCGCATGTCCCCGGAAAACTCGTTGAGCATCTGGCGGCAGATGCCGCAGGGCCAGGCGTCGTCGTTTTCCCCGGTGACGGCCGCGGCGGTAAAGCGCCGGGCGCCTTCCGACACGCCCTTGACCAGCGCGGTGCGCTCGGCGCAGATGGTGCCGCCGAAGGACGCGTTTTCCACGTTGCAGCCGGTAAAGACGCGGCCGTCGTCGGACAGGAGGCACGCGCCGACCTTAAAGTGGGAATAGGGCGCATACGCGTTGTCCATCGCCTGCAGGGCCAGTTCAAACAGTTCCCGGTCGGTCATGATCCTTCCTCCTTGCCAACGTCCGGCGGGAATGCGCCCGCCGTTCCAACACCAAACACAATGCGCACTCTGCGCGCCCCGGCCACCCCGCCGGTCTTTCAATTCATCCGTCAGCCAGCGAACCCGGCAATCCCGCCGGTCCTCCATTCGTTTCCGGGACCTGCGCCCCGGCCATCCCGGCGGCTATCCACTCGTTTCCGGCGACCTGCGCGCCGGAAACGCGGTTTCCATAGCCAGTGCGCACACTGGCGGAGGAAACCTTCCCTCCGGTCAGCGGGCCGCCCGGAAATCCCGAAGGATTTCAGGCCCGCGAAGTTCTTTCCTCGCGTTGAAAGACCTGAAGGGGATTTCAACGCCTCAGGATTTCAGGCCCGCGAAGGTTCTCTTCGTCCCTTCGCGTTGAAAGACCTGTAGGGGATTTCAACGCCCTGGGATTTCAGGCCTGCGAAGGCTCTCTTCGTCCCTTCGCGATGAAACATCCGCAGGAAGTTTCTTCGCTCTGGGATTTCAGGCCCGCGAAGGTTCTCCTCGTTCCTTCGCGATGAAACATCCGCAGGAGGTTTCATCGCCATCGACTTTTAGCGCGCAAGCGCAAGCATCGACAGCGCCTGCTCCTCCATCGCGCGCATCATCCGCTGGCCATCCTCGTCCTCGTGGTCGTAGCCCATCAGGTGGAACACGCCGTGGGCGGTCAGGTAGCCCAGTTCCCGCTCCAGCGAGTGGCCGAAGGACATGGCCTGCTCCCGCGCCCGGGGCAGCGAAATCACAAGATCCCCGAGAAAACACAGCCCGGTGGTCGGGTCGTATTCCTTCTTGACCAGCTTCAGGCAGCGCCCGGCGGTCTTGCCCTCCGGGTAGGCAACGGTGGGAAAGCTGAGTACGTCCGTGACCCGGTCAATGTTCCGGTGCTCCCGGTTGATGGCCTGAATGGCCTCGTCATCCACCAGTCGGGCGGCGACCTGAGCGCCCATCAGGCCCTCCAGGCCCATCGCGGCCCGCGCGACCGCCTCCAAAAGCTGCGAAATACCCTCGGGCGCGCCGGGGGCTTCGATCTCAAGTGTCAGCGCGTTTTGGTTCATCGTTGGGCTCCCTTCCTGCGTCCGGCCAGGGACGCCTGGGCATCGCCGGGCGGTTGGGGATGGGGATCTCCGGATACTCGATGCGGTCATGGTACACGCCGGTCAGAACGGTCAGGAAGGCGTCGCTGGCGCGGGAGAGATCTGAAAAGGTCAGCGGGCATTCGTCAAACTGGCCGTCCTCCAGCTTGCCGTGGATCATTTTCCGGATCAGCAGCGCGAGCTTATCGGGCGTGGCCTCTCCGGCGGCGCGGGCGGCGGCCTCGATGGTGTCGGCCATCATCACGATGGCCGCCTCGCGGCTGCGGGGGCGCGGGCCGTCGTAGCGGAAGTCGGCCACGTCCACATCCCCGCCCTGGCGCGCGGCCTTATCATAGAAGTACAAAACCGGCGAATCCCCGTGATGCTGCAGGATGATCTCCAGAATTTCCTCGGGCAGATGGGCCTTGACGGCCGTCTCCACGCCGTCGTGGGGGTGCGACGTTAAAATGGCGGTGGACACCCGAGGGTCGGTGCGGTCATGAGGATTGTCGCTCAGCTGGTTTTCCTTGAAGTACATGGGCCGC
>CALGYL010000118.1 GCA_937934775.1 uncultured Clostridia bacterium | reverse complement strand
CAACTCTACTATATCAAAAAAACTCCCTCATGGGGAGCTTTTTTGACAGTCTGGGAGCCGCTCGAAAGAGCGGCTCCTTTTATGCATTAAAAAACCCTTGCGGCTTTTTTGATGCGAAGGAAGAGCGCTGCGCGCGCCTGAAATCCTCGCGGATTTCCGTGCGGCGCACTGACTGATGGTGCTGTTTCTACCAGTGTGCGCACAGGTGGTAGAAACGCGTTTCCTGCGTACACGCCGCCGGAAACGAATGAAGCAGAACCGGACTTTATTGATGGTCTGGGGGGCCGCTCGAAAGAGGGACTCCTTATATTTGAGGCGGCGCATACGTCGAAGGTCCGTGGCATCAGCCGGCACTTTCCAAAGCGCTGCAACTGCGAATCGCTGGTTATGACGCTATGGCGCGTTCCCGGTCGCACGAAAGCGTGTTTCTGATCGTCTGTTGAATTCTGGCGTCAGCAGGATTATAATGGAAGCCTGGAAGCAAAACGAGGAGAAGATTGTGAATGAAAAGGATGGTTTCCCTGATAATCGCCTGCCTTCTCCTCTTGAATGCGGGAGTGGGACAGGCAGAGGAGTTACACCGGCTGTGGGACATTCCCTACGGCACCGGTCAGGACGAACTCCGGGAGTACATCCGGAAACAGATTGGCTTGGTCTTCGACACGGATGAAAGCGTGCGCAGAACCGTAGGTTCCCAGACGATGTATCTGAACGGCGTTGAGGATCTCAAGCTGTTCGGGTATCCGCTCGACCGGATCGGCGTAGTGATGGACGACCCCGAAGGGGGCGGCGGCGCGCATTACGAAGGCTTTCTTCTGCTGTTCGAAGAGATGTCCCTGGGGAAGCTGGCCGCGCCAGGCGATGTGGATGTCAAAACGCTTTCCCCGTCGGCTGAACGCCTGAATACGATGGTGGAGACGCTGACCAAGGCCTATGGCGAGCCGACCTTTACGCAGAGTGTGCTGCATTACGGCGAGATGGCCCATAAGGAGCAGCCAATCAGAGATCTGGATGGCGTGTCGGAAGCCGAGACCTGGGCCGGCTGGTTCAAGGAGTGGAACAGCTTCATGATCACCATCAACTGGGACAATGTCAACCTTTTATGCTCCACCGTCAAACGCTCCAAGCGGACATACGTGCAGGCGATCCTAACGTTCAGCGACGAAGCGAATTGAGGGGAGCGCATGTGTGATTCTCATACAAAAAAGACCTTCCGCGAATTCAAATACGCAGATATCGGCGAGGATTTTCGGTGTAAGGAATGCGGCTGGACGGTGGAAATCCGCGACTGGATGAAAAGAACGCTTACCATTTCTTCTGCCGTGCTGTCCTCAATCCTTATGGTTGTTCTTGATGAGGCAAGCCGTGCTTTCGGAATCGACAGGCCTTGGGCGCTGATTTATGAAATCCCCATCGCTTTTGCTGCGGTCTATGTGTACCTTCGCGCCCTCGGATATTTGATGTACCGCATCTCGTGGCGGATAGATGAAAAGTACAGGGGATGGAACGCTCCGGTGTGACGGTGAATTTTCAGTCTGCGGTGGGCAAGGCTCCGCAATTTATTGTTAAAAGATTGCGTAGTGAAGCCGGAATTCTGAAAACTTAACAATGACACGCGAAAATAACTTGCAATTGGTGGCATGATTCTTTATAATAATCCGTGCTGCGCTGTTTTCGCGCGGTTGCAAATGCCGGTTTGCAGGGGGTTCGCAGGGTCCGAAAGTGCGAATTCTCAAGGGATGAACCGGGAGGTTGCGGGCGTTCAGCCTGGGAATTTCCGGGGACCAGTCCGACAATCGGACGACGGGGCTCATGCCGCGTCGAGGCATATCCCGCAGGGTGCGGGATATGCAAAAAATAATAGAGGACACGCCCGGCAGCGTGTGCATGAGTTCAACAAGGAGGAGACACCATGGCCAATCAGAAGATCCGCATCAAGCTCAAGGCGTACGAGCATGGCATCATCGACCAGTCCGCGGCGCGCATCGTGGAGACCGCAAAGCGCACTGGCTCCCGCGTGTCCGGCCCGATCCCCCTGCCCACCGAGAAGGAGATCATTACGATCCTCCGCTCCCCCCACAAGCACAAGGACTCTCGTGAGCAGTTTGAAATTCGTACCCACAAGCGCCTGATCGACATTTTGAGCCCCACCTCGAAGACCGTCGACGCGCTGACCAAGCTGGACCTGCCGGCCGGCGTCGAAATCGAGATCAAGCTGTAAGGCGCTTGCTTCTTTTTGAAAACTTAGGAGGTGCAACACTTCGATGGATAAGGCAATTCTCGGAACGAAGATTGGCATGACCCAGATCTTCCTCGCGGATGGTCGTCTGATGCCGGTCACCGTTGTTCTGGCCGGTCCCTGCACGGTCACGCAGGTGAAGACCGAAAAGAGCGATGGCTATGAAGCCGTTCAGATCGGTTTCGGCGAGCTCGCTGAGACGCGGGCGAAGAAACTGAAGAACAAACCCGAGCTCGGCCACTTTGAAAAGGCGGGCGTGCCCGCTACCCGTTATCTGCGCGAACTGCGCCTTTCCGACATCTCTTCCTATAAAGTAGGCGACCAGATCAAGGCCGACGTGTTCACCGCAGGTGACAAGATCGACGTGATCGGCACCAGCAAAGGCCACGGCTTTACCGGCGTTATTCAGCGCTGGAACCAGCACACCGGCCCCATGGCCCACGGTTCCAAGTATCACCGCGGCGTCGGCTCCATGAGCGCAAACTCCGACCCGTCCCGCGTATTCAAAAACAAGCACATGCCCGGCCAGTACGGCGGAGAGCGCGTCACGGTCCAGAACCTGGAAGTGGTGAAAGTGGACGCTGAGCGCAACCTGCTGATGATCAAGGGTGCGGTGCCCGGTGCAAACGGCGCGCTCGTGCTCGTGCGCGACTCGGTCAAGGCCTGATTGCTTTTCGGAAGGAGGACGTAACAATGCCTAAAGTAGCACTGGTCAATATGCAAGGCGCTCAGGTCGGCGAAGTCGAGCTGTCCGAGAGCACCTTTGGCGCAGACATCCACGAAACCGCGCTGCACACCGTCGTCCGGGCGCAGCTCAACGCCAAGCGCCAGGGCACGCAGAAAGCCAAGACCCGCTCCGAGGTCCGGGGCGGCGGCCGCAAGATCTACCGCCAGAAGGGCACCGGCAACGCTCGCCATCAC
>CALGYL010000117.1 GCA_937934775.1 uncultured Clostridia bacterium | reverse complement strand
TTGGAAGTATACCATGACCTTATCTTTTCTGTACAGTTTAGTGTAGCCTATCCACTACCGCGATTCGGCTCTGCGCCGGGTCGCGTTTTTTTTGTCGGGCTGTGTCCACATTTCTGTCCCTCATGTCAGCAGGTAAGTGAACACAAAAATGCGTTGGACGGGAATGTTCCAGACAGAAGAGTTATCTTGATAAAGTTGCTCCACAGAGCAATCATGTCTGCTGACACCCGAAACAATCCGTTTTTGTGAAAAACATGAGGAGGTTATGGACATGGAGAAGAATCGACTGAATGACATGCTGGAGAGGTACGGCGAGGTTTGCACACAAAAGGTCGCGGCGCAAATTCTGAACGTCGTACCACGCACTATTTTTCGGATGATGGAAGAAGGCCGACTGCGCCGGGTGGATCGCCGCGTCGATGTGCGTTCCATCTGCGAATACATCGAGAACCCGAAGAAGTCAAACTTCACGGCACGAGCCACCAATACCCGACCCAAGACCGGCATCAGCCAGGGCGATTTCCTCGCGGCAGCGCGCACCGGCAGATGGGCTCCAAGAAGGTAAAGGAGGTCCAACCATGGGCAAGAAAACACCGACCGGCAAGTACCGGGGGAAGGTCACAATTGGCGTTGATCAGAACGGAAACTCCATATACAAATATGTGAGCGCACCGACGAGGCGAGAACTGCAAAATGTCAAGGCCGCCGTCAAAGAGCACTTCATCTTCGGAAGAGCGATTCCCAAAGACCAGCAGTTTTGCGAATATGCAGAGCAATGGTACACGCTAAAGAAGGAACCGTTCATATCCGACGCAAGCCGTACGTCTTATAAATCCTGCTTCATGAAACACATTCTGCCGGAGTTCGGCCTACAGCAGATGAAAGCCATCTCGTCCGCGCAGATACAGGAATTCGTCAACGGCTTTGCAAGGACAAGCAAATCACAAATTACGATGATCATCGGTACGCTGAAGCAGATATTCTCATCTGCTTATGCAGACGGGATGATCGAGCGCGACCCGACGGTTGCGCTTATCCGGCCGAAGGCATCGAAGAAGGATGCTCGTCGCCCGCTGACGAAAGAGGAAACGGCTCGCGTGCTTGAAGTCATACGAGCCCATCCGGAGGGGATGTTTCTGGCGGTGCTTTACTACCTTGGGGTTCGGCGCGGTGAAGCGCTTGGGCTCAAATGGGGAGACTTTGATTTCAATGAAGATCAAGTGCACATTCAGCGGGATATTGACTTCACCGGTTCGACGGCCTGTGAAGGCGAGCTCAAAACAGATGCATCTGACAGATATGTCCCAGTTCCTTCGGAATTGAAAGAAATTCTGCTGGCAAATCGTGAAGCGTCGGATGCTTACCTGTTTCATACGAAGAAGGGTGAGCCTTTTTCGCAGGGCACATACAAGAGAACTTGGGCGCGGCTGATGGTCGCCTGCGGCTGCGTCGAGTGGCGCGAGGTCAAAGAAGGGACGAGCAGACCGGACGACATCTTGAAGCAGGTCAAGCCGTCCATCACGCCGCACTTCTTCCGGCATAATTACGTGACACTTCTCTATGAAAGTGGTGTTGACCCGCTCGTGGCAATGAAGATCGTCGGCCACACGGACTACCAGACCACGGCGAGTATCTACACACACCTGAAGGAGGAAACGCTGAAAAAGGCCTCCGTCAACATGGAGAAGGTGTTCCGAAGCAAAGCAGGACGCGAAGACGATTAATGAGAACCTATGAAAGCGGGTGGCGACTCAGGGATAATCCTTGAGCGCCACCTGCTTGTCATGTCCCGCGATATCAGGTCTACCTCTTGATATACGTTTGGTTTCTGCTGGTCGGCTTATCCGGGACGCTCATGGCAATCAAGCCTTTTTCAAGTGCAGGATTGATGTAGTTTTTTCGGAGGGTCTCTTTGGACTTCAAATGCAGCGCTTCCATAATCTGCGTTGCAGTATACGGAACGTCGTACTCCATAGCAGCAAGCAATCGCCGAATGTATTCGGACAAATAGGCGTTTGCGGAATGCACCTGCGCCAATGCCAAATCAAGGGTTTCATTGATCTTGCCCAGCATGAACTCAATGAAGGTATTCGAGTTGCCCTCGCTGTGGCATTTGGCAATCGCGTCATAGTAGGCGGATTGGAACGCGTGGATGCGACTTTCAATTGGCAGGTACTGGAATATCGGATTCCATTTTGACAACAGGGCGGTTTGCCATAGTCTCGCCATGCGGCCATTGCCGTCCGCGAAAGGATGGATAAAAACAAACTCGTAGTGGAACACGGAGGACAAGATCAATGGGTGAATCTCCGTCGACGCACTACGCATCCACCCATAAAGGTTCTCCATCAGGTGCGAAACTAGTCTTGCGGGAGGAGCCATGAATATGCAGCGGTCGCCGTCAAAGACACCTTCCTCGCCATGACGGAACACGCCGGATTCATCGACTGTGAGGTATGTCATGATGCCGTGCACACGCTTGAGGTCATTTACAGAATATGGATCGAGCACTCCGATTTCCTCATAAGCTCGATAGGCATTCTTGACTTCCTGAATCTCCTTCTGCGGACCAAGGACGGTTTTCCCGTCAATGACGCCCTTTACTGCATCCAGCGACAGGGAGTTTGCCTCAATCGCCAGAGATGAATGAATGGAGCGAATCCGGTTGTTTCGCCGCAGATGCGGTTTGGACTCAAACTCCCGATAGCTGTTGATCTGTCCCAGCTTTTCAGAAATCTGAGATATTGAAGCGACCATGTGGTTTGTGATCGTAAAGGGAGGCGCGAAATTTTCCATGTCCGTCACCCCGTTTCCTATCAATTATTATACCGCTCCGGGCTGATTTTATCAACCACTTGCGTATTATCTTGCTTATTATCTTCGCGGTTGCCAAGTTGAAGAAGCGTCATGGGAGCACAATAAGCATAACCGTCAACACGATAAAGTATAATGGGTTAAGCTGATGGCGACAATGGTGATTGAGAGCAGTGCCAAAGCGGGTGGCGACTCAGGGATAATCCTTGAGCGCCACCCGCTTTTTTGTCCCTCAACGTCGGACTTCGCCCGTACATTTTCTCTGATTACCGCCAATGTTACCTGATGTCCGAAAGGGAGATCCGCCCCAGACAAAAAGGTACACCAATCGCCTATAATCCGTTGTTGCCCAATTGTATCGGAAAGGGGGCATGTCCGCTCATGTCCGCAAGTACCAAAAAGTGATACTAAAAAATCCGGACTTGCTTTCACAAATCCGGATTTTTGTGGTCGAGGTGACAGGATTTGAACCTGCGGCCTTTTGGTCCCGAACCAAACGCGCTACCAAACTGCGCTACACCTCGACGTGGAGCCAATGAAGGGACTCGAACCCTTGACCTGCGGTTTACGAAACCGCTGCTCTACCGGCTGAGCTACATTGGCAGAGAATGGCGTTTCGGGAAAACGCCATTCCGCTGGTGGGTCATCAGGGACTCGAACCCTGGACACCCTGATTAAGAGTCAGGTGCTCTACCAACTGAGCTAATAACCCTTACAGGATCGCGGACCGCGAATGGTCTCACGGGTTATTATGTTACTACGATCGGCGGGAATTGTCAAGCCTTTCCCGTAAGAAAACTTTCGTCGACGACTGTAAATTATTGGCTTGGCGGATTGAGGTTTGTCCGCGGCTTTGGTATAATGAATAAGCCATTTTCTCCCAATGAAAGGAGGGTGGCGGATGAAGCGCGCGATGTCCCGCCTCTTTCTGCTTTCCCTGGTGTTGTTCCTGATTCTCTCCTCTATCCCAGCGATGGCGATGCCGCTATCGGAAAAAGCTTCCTTCAACCGCAATATGCCGTACTATCTTGTGGTGGACTTGACCAACCAATATGTGACAGCATACCGAAGCGATACGGATGAACCCGTCCGATATATGATCTGTTCTACCGGAAAGTTCAGCGGAACGACGCCGACGGGTACGTTTAAACTGAAGAGCGACGCGGTTTATCCGTGGTACGCCTTTGAATCGTGCTACATACGGTACGGCAAGCGGATCACGGGCAGCATCTGGTTCCATTCGATCCTCTATCGAAGCAGGAGCGTATCCTCTCTGAGCTGGGATTCGTTCTACAATCTGGGTGCTCCGGCGTCCCACGGCTGCATCCGCCTGACGCCCTTAGACGCGCAGTGGATCAGCTACAACTGTAAAAAAGGCACCTCCGTCCGCATCCTTCGAGCATCCAGGACGAGTGAGAGCAGGTCCATCGCCGCCGGGCTCAAGACCAAGCTGCGGGCCGCGGGACACCAGGGCATCCAGCCCACGCTGACACCCACGCCCATGCCTACGTTGTCGCTGGGCAGCAGCAACTCCCGCGTCAAGTCGCTCAACTCGCGTCTGCGCTCCCTGGGCTTCTATGCCGGTGCCGTTACCAACGCGTTCTCAGAGGAGACCAGGGCGGCTGTGGAGGCCTACCAGTCCGCCGCAGGCCTCACGGTGACCGGAGACGTCGACAGTTCCTTGCAGAAAAGAATAGCAAACGACAACAGCATCACAGGCCGCCTGACCACCCTGCAATACGGCGACAATTACGTAGCGGTCAAGGCGCTACAGAAGCAACTGAAGGCGCTGGGCTACCTGAAGTCCAGCTTCAAACTGTCGACCAGCTTTGACGCCGGTACGCGCACCGCTGTGAAGGCGTTCCAGACGATTGCCGGGCTGACGGTTGACGGCGTTGCGACGCCCTCGGTGCAGGATCTGCTGTTCAGTGCCGCCGCTCCGACGCCCACGCCCACCCCTGTGCCCGTGTACGCCACCACAACGCAGTTGGCGTCCCTGCGCAAGAGCAAGTCCACCGCCTCCGCGCGGCTGGCGCTGATCCCCTCCAACAAGCAGGTGATCGTACTGACAGCCAGCGACGGCACCTGGACGAAGGTCAAGTACGATTCTAAGACCGGATATCTCTTGTCCAAATGCCTGATGGTCGCGTAGCACACTCCGCCAGCCTTCGATGTTTCTGCGTCAACTGTCCAACACTTTCTCTATTCCAACGTGGCAATGGGCATCGCATCGTTGCCCATTGTTCTTTTACCAGCGTGAATATCAGCCGATGCGCACCGAATGGTCATGTACTATGTGCGCGAACCCAACGCAGATTTTCGTTGACAGCGCGATCCGGCGCGGGTATACTGTAGTCAAATTTTCCGAAGCAGGTGCGTTGCCATGCGGCATTCATTCTTCGATGAGGATACGGATCCTTAGCACTTGTGCCGCGGCGGATCGTCGCAGGCGCAAGTGCTGAATGTACGCGCCCGCGGGGGAACTGCTGCCGTATCTGCCGTTTGCATATGCGTCAATCCCACGCCGGCATGCCTTGCCGGGGTGGGTTTTTTGAAGGGAAGTGATACTATGCGGCATACAGATCATGCCGGGTTTGATCGTGCCCTCTACATTATCCGGATATTGAAGTGTTGGGGAGGCAACGGTTATGGAAAGGACATATATTAAAGACCTGCGTGCAAGTCAGGAATGCAGGATACAGGGCTTTGTGGAGAACATTCGCAACACCCGCTCCATGGTGTTCCTGGTGGTTCGCGACTGCACTGGGAAGGTTCAGGTCACGATCGAGAAAAAGGCGCATCCCGACCTTGCGGACGCGCTGGAACAGCTCAACGTAGAATCCGTCGTTACGGTGGAGGGCGCGGTACAGGCAAACCCTGTCGTAAACCTGAAAGGCATTGAAGTGACCCCGACCAATGTTTCCATTGAGTCGCTTGCGGCTCCGCTGCCGCTTTTGAAGGATTCATCGATCGATGTGCGCATGGATTACCGATGGCTGGACCTGCGCGGCGAGCGCGAACTGCTTTTGTTTCGCGTGCAGACATGCCTGCTGGAATCCATGCGGCAGTCGCTTTTAAAAAGGGACTTTCTTGAGATTCACACGCCCAAGCTGATCGCTATGGCCAGTGAAAGCGGCGCAGACGTCTTTGATGTCAAGTATTTTGGCGGCAAGGCCTACCTTGCGCAGAGTCCTCAGTTCTACAAGCAAATGGCCATGGCTGCCGGCTTTGAGCGGATCTTTGAAATCGGTCCGGTGTTCCGCGCCGAGAAATCCTTCACAAACCGGCACGCCACCGAATTCACAGGGTTTGACCTGGAGTTCTCCTACATCACTTCCTTCGTTGACATCATGCGCCTCGAAGAGTCGCTGCTGACGGAAGCACTCCGATGCGTTCAGGATGCCTATGGAGAGGAGATTGGGCGGCTGTTCGGTACGGAAGTCATCGTGCCGAGCCTCCCCTTCCCTGTCATTTCCCTACACGACCTTTATGACGAGTTGGAAGGGCGCTATGGCTATACTGTGCCCGAAAGCGAAAAGGGAGACACCACCACCGAGGCCGAGCAATTGGCCTATCGCTATTCGAAGGAAGCGTACGGCCACGAGTTCCTGTTCATCACGGATTTCTCGCCGGAAAAACGCGCGTTCTACCACATGCGCAAAAACGGTGTGCCGCAGGGTTACGACCTGATATGGCGCGGCGTGGAGATCACCACGGGCGCGCAGCGCGAACACCGCTATCCGCTTCTCAGGCAGCAGGCGGAGGAAAAGGGGTTGGGCGAGGACGTGAAGTTCTACACCGAGTTTTTCCGCTATGGCTGCCCGCCGCACGGCGGCTTCGGATTGGGTCTGGACCGGTTAACCATGCTGCTTCTGAACGTCTCCATCAAGGAAGCGATGTTCCTGTTCCGCGGGCCCAACCGCATTACACCGTAGATTCCACAAGGCAAATGACAAAGGCGCGGCGGAAAAATCCGCCGCGCCCCGCTTGTGAGAGCCGTCTGTAAGCCGAGTTCTGTCTTGGACGACCATCTATCTAGGCCGGAAGTTGCCATCCGGCTCCAGCGATTACCCGAGGGCGTGACGGGCAGCCACGTTTGCCCTCCTATCAATCTTGCACCAGGTGGGGTTTACAGAGCGGACATGTCTCCACGCCGCTGGTGAGCTCTTACCTCGCCTTTCCACCCTTACCGGGCCGAAGCCAGGCGGTATATCTCTGTTGCACTTTCCTTGGAGTCGCCTCCACCGGGAGTTACCCGGCACCCTGCCCTATGGAGCTCGGACTTTCCTCGCGTTCGAGCGGTTGCCCGCTCTCCCCCGCGGCCGTCCGGCGGCCTCACAAACCTGAAATTCGAATCAATTCTCTGGTGGCAGATACAGAATCCTGCCGCAGTTGTCGCACTCGACAATGCGCCCTTCCGTCTGAATCTGCTTGAGCGTCACCGAAGGCAACGACATGTAGCACCCACCGCACTGACCGCCCGTAAGGCGCGCCATGGGCGGCATTGCATGCTGCTTGATGTTCATGTACCGATCCAATAGCTCCGGCTTGATGCCCTTGCCCGCGGTGTCGGCCGAGCGTTTGAGATTGGTCAGCTTTTCGCTGTCTCTCTTGAATTCCTGATCGTACACCTGCTTGAGTTCGTCGTACTCCGCCTTGGCTTTGGCCGCGCGCACGCGGATTTCCTTCTGCTGGCGGTCGCGCACTTCGGCATCCTTGCGGATCTTCAGAAGTTCCTGCTCGTAATGAGACAGCGTTTCCAGAAGCTTCTGCACCTGACTGATCCGGGCATCGACTTCGCCGACCGTGCCGGGCGTACCGTTTTGGGCTTCGGACATCTGCGCCCGCACAACGCCCTCCAACCGTGACGCCTCGTCGGAAATGGCCTCCATGCGATCGCACATGGTGGCGACTTCCTCCTCGATGCGCTTCATGCTGGCCTGCTGCTCCACGATAAAATCACGGTGCTTGATCAATTTCAACCGGTTGGGCGCCTGCCGCATCTCATTCTCAAAGCGATCGGCCTCCATGTCTACCTGCATGAATGCCCAAAGCATGTCAAGCTGCATAATACTCCCCCCATCCGCACGTCAAAAGGGCTCAAATCTGCTTTCAATGACGTGCACATTATATTGTAGCGTATTTGCGCGGTTTTGTAAACCGTTTCTCAAGGCTTTAACCATCACCCGTTCTGTATGGTAATGACCGGCTTCGATCACCGTCATCCCCGCCTGAACGGCCGCCAGCGCCTCGTGATGGCGCACCTCGCCGGTCAGATAGGCGTCGCAGCCCGCCCGCGCCGCCTCCGGCCAGAATTCGCCCCCCGCGCCGCCGCAGACGGCGACTTTCCGAATCCGTCCGCCGTTTTGATAGAGCCGGGGCGTGGCGCCCAGCCGCGCCGTAACAAGCGCGAGTAACGCTTCCGGATCGCCTGAAAAAGCGCCCGCGCGCAGTCCGTGGGCGAGCGGCTCCATGTTTTGAAGGCCCATTGCCTCCGCCAGCGCATCGTTTAGCCCGCAAGGCGCTTTATCGTAGTTGGTGTGGGCGGCGATCAGCGCGACTCTGGCCCGCACAAGCTCCGCCAGCAGCGCGCCTTCGCCGTCGTCCTCCCGTAGGTTCTTTCGGGCATGAAACAGGATCGGGTGATGGGTGATGATCATCTGCGCGCCCTGCGCCGCCGCTTCCCGCAGCGCGCCGGGGGTCAGGTCCAGCGCCACCATCGCCCGCTCGACGGGCCAGTCCGGATGCCCAGCCAAGAGCCCGACGTTGTCCCATTCCTCCGCCAGTTCAAAGGGCGCGAGGTCGTTCACCATCGCCATCACCGCTGAAACCGGTACCATGCCGCACCTCCCGCCACAATTCGAGTTCCTCCGCCATCTCCTCCGCCCAGGGCTCGCCGCCCTGCCGCGCGCCGGGCAGCGCTTTTTCAATGACGCGGGCCCGGTGTTCCGCATAGTTCAGAAGGCTATCCGGCCTGGATTTGAGCAGTTCCGGCCCGGCCAGGATCTGCAGCCGGGTGTACTGTGCTGCGCCCGGCCTGGCCGCGATCACCGGATAGAACCTGCGTCCCTCCTGGATCAGCGCTTCATCCGTGATTTCGTACCCATTTTCCATCAGAAAACACCGCACCATGGCCGCGTCCAGGTTGGGTGACAGCACCAGCCGCGCCTCTCCCAGCTTCCCGCGTCCGCGGGCGATGATGCCGCAGATGAGCTCGGCCCCCATCCCGGCGATCACAGCCACGTCCACCGGCGCGGTCAGCGCTTCCGCGCCGTCCCCCACCAGAAACTCCGCCCGCGCCGCCAGACGGAGCTTTCCAATCAGCCGCCGGGACTTATCCAGGCTGTCCTGACTGATGTCGACGAAGCGAACGAAGTCGCACCTGCCCACGAGGAGCAGGTGCGCACCGAGAAACCCATGATCCGCGCCGATGTCCGCAGCGCACCCGCAAGCCGGAACGAGCCGGGCGATGGCGCTGAGACGCGCGTCCAAGTGTGCCGCGCGCATCAGTCGAGGGAATCCTTGAGCTTGCGCGAACGGCTGGGATGACGGAGCTTTCGAAGCGCCTTGGCCTCGATCTGGCGAATGCGCTCGCGGGTGACCTTGAAGTACTTGCCCACTTCCTCCAGCGTCCGGGCGCGACCGTCCTCCAGGCCGAAGCGAAGCTTGAGCACCTTTTCCTCCCGGGGCGTGAGCGTGGAAAGCACACTCATCAGCTGCTCCTTCAAGAGTGTAAACGCGGCGGCCTCGGCGGGCGCGGGCGCGTCGTCATCGGGGATGAAATCACCCAGATGGCTGTCCTCTTCCTCGCCGATGGGGGTCTCCAGCGACACTGGCTCCTGCGCGATCTTGATGATCTCCCGTACCTTGTCCTCGGAGATGCCCATCTCGGTGGCGATCTCCTCCGGCGTGGGTTCGCGGCCGTACTCCTGCAAAAGCTGCCGCGACACGCGGATGAGCTTATTGATGGTCTCCACCATATGCACCGGGATGCGGATGGTGCGGGCCTGATCCGCGATGGCGCGGGTGATGGCCTGACGGATCCACCAGGTGGCATAGGTCGAGAATTTGTAACCCTTGCGGTAGTCGAACTTCTCCACCGCCTTGATCAGCCCCAGGTTGCCCTCCTGAATCAGGTCCAGAAACAGCATGCCGCGGCCCACGTACCGCTTGGCGATGGAAACCACCAGGCGCAGGTTGGCTTCCGCCAGCCGGTGCTTGGCGTCCTCGTCGCCGGATTCCATCCGCTTCGCCAACTGGATTTCCTCGTCCGCGGACAACAGCGGCACCTTGCCGATCTCCTTCAGGTACATGCGCACCGGGTCGTCGATGGAAATGCCTTCCGGGATGGACAGGTCAATGTCCTCGTCGATCAATTCCAGAATGGGCTCCGGCTCTGGTTCCGTAATCGTCTTGGACTCGTTGACCACCTCAATGCCCGCGTTTTCCAGCGTCTCAAGGATCTTGTCGATCTGGTCGGTATCCAATTCCAGTTCGCCCAACTGCTCGATAATTTCTTTATAAGTAAGCATGCCCTTGGCTTTTCCAGCCTCGAGCAGCTCCTTGACGCGGTTGGCCGCGCTCTGCATGGTCACCTTGCTCAAACGGTCCACTCCTTCCGACCGGTCCTCAGGCGCTCAAGCTCCTGCGTAAGCGCCGACATCTGTTCAATCAGTTCCCGCCGCCGGGTATCCTTGGCGGTCTTCATCTCCTCCTGAAGCAGGAGAAGCGTGGACTCCATGCGGCTGGCGCGAATTCTGCGCAGGCAATCCTCGGCGATTGTCAGCGCGTTTTTCTCATTTGGAAGCACCTCGTCGGACAGCGCGCGGGCCGCCTGCTGTCGGTCGCCCTCCTCCACCCGGTCGAGGACGGCCGCCGCGGGCAGACCGGAGAGCAAAAGATCCGCCATGTGTGCGTACAGCTCGGTGTCGAAGTCTTCGCGTTTGACGGTCTCCTTCGGAATCAGGTTCCTGGCCAAAAGCATGATCAGCATCCGCTCGTACTTCTGGACGGCGCTCTCCGCCGCGGGTCTGGTTTCCAGCCTACGCTCCGGTTTCTTGCGCTCAGGCTGCGCCCGGACGCCGATCTGGCTCAGCAGGATCTCCCTGGCAAAGCCCGTTTCGACGGTCAGCCGCGTCAGGAAATTCTCTAGTTCCACCGGGCTTTCGACCTTGCGAAGCATCTCGCAGCACTTGATCGCGTACCCGGTGCGCCCGTCCTGGGTGGACAGGTCAAAGTCTTTGGCAAAGGTATCCATCCGGTAGTCGTACCGGCTCACCGGCTTCAGGTTTTGGAAGCCTTCCAGCCCGTCCCGCTTGATGAAGTCGTCCGGGTCCAGCCCATCCGGAAACACCAGCGCGCGGCAGGGTATCCCCGCCGCCTCCAAGATCTCCAGCGCCCGAAGGGTCGCCTTCTGGCCGGGAGGATCGCCATCGTAAGCCACCCAGATCTCCGGCGCATAGCGCTTCATCATGCGCGCCTGCTCTTCGGTAAGCGCCGTGCCCAAGGTCGCCACCACGCCCTGAACGCCCGCGCGCCGAAGCGCCAGGGTGTCCATGTAGCCCTCCACCAGAATCAGTTTGTCCAGCGAGCGCTCTTTGCGCAC
>CALGYL010000116.1 GCA_937934775.1 uncultured Clostridia bacterium | reverse complement strand
CGCCTTCGGCGTGAAATGCAGCGCTACGCCAAAGCGGAGAGCGACACAGTTCTGCGCGAAAAGAACCAGCGCAACGAGTGATTAATGTTTGGAGTTAGTATAAATTATACTTAGACTTGGTATTACAATCCGTATTCCTTCGGCAGGAATTTGCCTTCCAGCATCGGCAGCATCATCTCGGTCAGTTCCTCGGCGGTATCGGGCACATCGTCCAGCTGCGCCTCGATCAGGTCAATCCACTTGACCTCGCGCTGCGGCAACTGCACCTCGCCCGCCTCGTGAGCGGTCCGGATTTCTTCGATGGCGGACTTCGCGCCGATGACCGTGCGCTGGTAGGGATCGCTCGTGGCGGCGATCTTTTCGCTGAGCCGGAGTACCACGTCGGGCCGGAGCACATAGGCCTGGGGCGACAGGAAGCTGTCGGAGTCGGCCAGCCACTTGCTCAGCCGATGCGCGCCGCCTTCGTCCTTGCTGGCGGTGTTCATCAGGCGGCAGTCGTAGATCAGCTGCTCCATCGAAACGGTGGGGGCCATGTCGGCCAGCAGCTTCACGTTCTGCACGGATTCGTTGCTCCACATGTCGGCGACGCAGGCGGCCACGTTGCCCACCGGGCTCAGGTGCGCGCAGGAGGCGGATTTGCCTTCCATCGCGATCGGCACGCCGGCGATGGCTTTGACGAACGGGCCTTCGTAAGCGCAGTCCTTGCTGGGGCCTTTCGCGCCCACGTCAAAGGCGACCATCGCGCGGCCGACGGTGGCCACACGGATCACGGAGGCGAACACGCCGGGGATCATGCCCTTCTCGGCCAGCACCATGGCGGTGTTGGCAAAGCCGCAGGCGGAGTCGCCCGCCGCGATGGAGCCGTTGGCCTCGGCGATGCCCACGATCTTGCGCCAGAGGAAGTCCATATCCCGTGCGCCCAGAACGCCCAGCGCGAAGATGGCCTGCATCAGGTCCGCGTTGACCAGCGCGTCGTCGTGGATTTCCTTGCCGCTGGTAGACTCAATGGACAGGAAGTCCGCGCCCGCCTTGGCGGCGCCCTCGAACACCTTCAGCATGTTCTCCAGATACATTCCGGAGCGCAGCACCGGCGGCCTGACGAACTCGCGGGTGTCGTTGGGGGTGAGCCGCAGGGCGCTCTTCAGGCCCTTGTTGGCCTCGTAATCGAACATGATGTCCCGGACGATCTGGGTGATCTCGATGCCGAAATCCGCGTCAATGGTCATAGGCGGCAGTAGCTCAATCTCCACCACGACGCCCGGCGCGTGCAATTCCAGCGCGCGGTGCAGCGCGCCGGTGGTCATCTGCCGGTAGTGATCCCTGACCTTATTGTAACTGCTGGTATCGATGGTCATCGGCGGCAGCGTAAAGTTGAGTTCCGGATAGACTTCTCCGCCGCCAATCACCATGCCGTTTTTCAGCGCGATCGGGCGCGGCGAACGCCCGTAGAGAAACTGCTCAGCGCCCGCGACCGCCAGATGAGATTTGCAATCACACATGATACCGCCTCCTCAAGGTTGAATTAAATTCCGCAACCGCCAATTCCACAATACCAATCGCATTGATAGGATTGAGGCCATTATACGGCAACGGCCCGGTTTATGCATGTAAAAATCCGCTGGAATCATGCAATTCGTTAGGCTCCTTTCCGCTGGTTCTGAGGGAAAAGCTACAGCGTGTCCAAAAAAACAAGCGGTTTGGTTCATGGTTTGTTCATAACGCGCTCAAAAAATTTTGGCATAATGGGCACTGAGGAAGGGTGACAAGACATGAAGAAAAAAACGATCGTAAAAATTATCCTGGATGTTTTGATGATTCTGGTGATCTCGCTGATGTACTCCAAGCAGGCGCTGGGGATCGCGTTTCATGAAATCGGCGGACTGATCCTGATCGGCGTGTTCTTTATCCACAAGGGGCTCAACTTTGAATGGATCCGCCGGGTGACCGTCAAGTTCGCCAAGGCGGACGGAAAAACCCGCGTGATGTGGATTGTGGACGCGCTGATGCTGGTCGCCTTTCTGGCGGTGGGCCTCAGCGGCATCCTGATCTCGAAGGTTGCGTTCCCGGGCCTAACGGTGCAGGGCGGGCCGTGGAAGACCATCCATTACAGTTGCGCCGCACTGTCGCTGATCCTGGTGGGTGTGCATCTGGGACTGCATTTTAACTATCTGAAGGGGATTTTCTCCCGCTGGATCAAGCTGCCCAGGGTGGTCGCGGTGGCGCTGACGGTGGTGCTCATGGCCTACGGCGCCTACGGCGTGGCAACCACCAGCTTTGCCCGCTGGCTGGCAATGCCCTTCAGCACCAGCCAGCAGGGCGGCGAAGGCGGCCGCGGCGGCCAGTTCCCCGGCGCGGAAAGCCAGTCCTCCGGCGAAACCGCTTCGACGGACGCCGCCGCGGCTCAGACCGACGCATCGTTCCAGACGCTCGATGCCTCCGCTCAGACGGCGGATGCCGCCGCTGCCCAGACTACCTCCGATACCGCCGCGGCTCAGACCGACGCGTCGTTCCAGACGCTCGATGTCTCTGCTCAGACGGCGGATTCCACCACTGCCACCTCCGGCGATACGGCCAATTCGGCGAGTGCCAGTGAAGGCCAACGGTCCGGCGGCCCTGGTGGTCACGGCGGGCAGTCCGGCAGCGTGGGCAGCGCGCTTCAGACGCTGGCACAGTTCTTCTCCATCGCCTTCCTGTTCGCCGCGCTGACCGCCCTTGCGGACCGCGCGCTGCGCGAAGGAAGGCGGCAGAAAGCCTCTTGAGCGGAAATCAATTTAAAACAAAGGGACTGTCACAAAATAAAAATCCGAAAAAGCAGCCCGGCCTTCACAAACCATCGAAGGCCGGGCTCTTTTCAGCTTCATGCAATTGAATCCGTTGGCGCCTTTCGCCTCAAAGGGCCCGAAATCCGCTTACCATCCGCTGGATCTTTTCGTAGAGCATCCGGTTGACCGGGCAATCGATGC
>CALGYL010000115.1 GCA_937934775.1 uncultured Clostridia bacterium | reverse complement strand
CGCCAGCCTTCCAAGCTGGATACGTGGGTTCGATTCCCATCACCCGCTCCAATTTATTTACGGAAGGTACTTGCCAGCAATAGGGGTTTATGGTATAATGTCTTTCGCTAACGTCGTCGGGACACAGCGCATGCGGTAGTAGCTCAGTTGGTAGAGCGCAACCTTGCCAAGGTTGAGGTCGCGAGTCCGAGTCTCGTCTACCGCTCCATGGCCGCCCATTTGGGCGGCTGTTTTTATCCTCACAATTACAAATTCTCCGCGCCGCTGGTCTTGTCAGGCGCCCGCATGAAACTTGACAACAAAGCCCGCAGCTGTTATTCTATAAAACAGACCGGAGTATTGTAATTACGAATGAGCCAAGGGAGGCCGTGTTTGTGAAGAAAGGCGATGCGCGCCGCCAGGAGATCCTCCAGGCTGCTGAAAAACTGTTCTACATGAAGGGATACGAGAACACCTCCGTTCAGGATGTGCTGATTGAAGCCGGCATCTCCAAGGGCGGATTTTACCATCACTTTGAATCCAAGGTCAGCCTGCTGGAAGAAATCGCGCTGGCGCGCACCGAGGAGGGCTTCGAGCACGCCGAGCAGGCGGTTCAAGCCTGTACGGGCAGCGCTGTCGAAAAGCTCAACCTGCTGTTTGATGTGGGCGGTTTTTTCGAAGCGGGCGATCCGGATTTCATCAGCCTGATGATCCGGGTGATCTACCAGGACGGCTGTGTGCAGCTGCGGGACATGATTAAAAAACTGCGGGTGGACATGTATGAGCCGCTTTTGACCCGCATTGTACACGAGGGCGCGGAGAGCAAGCTGTTTTACACCAACTACCCCGACAACGTTGCGCGGCTGATCCTCATGATGGACAACGCGCTGACCGACGAGCTGTCTGGGGCGCTCTCCCAGGGGCGCAATAGCCCGGAGGACCTGCAGGGCTTTGTGGACCTGCTGGGAGCCTACCGCAGCGCCGTGGAGCGCCTTTTAAACGCGCCGTACGGCTCGGTGCGCTTGGTGGGGCTAGAGCGGATTGCGCAGGTCCTGCAGGCGCTGGAGCGGGATGAGAAGCGGCTGTCGGCGGGCAATCCATGACGCGGGTGGAACCATCGGCGCGCAGAACCTGTCTAAAACCGGAAAAGGAGTGTGACAGGTTTTGAGGAAGCGCTGGATGCTGGTGGCGTCGATTGTGTTGGCCGTTGCCGCGATCGGGGGAATCTTCGCGGTATACCGGAGTATGGCTGGCCCTAAAGACGCCCCGCAGACGTTTATGGATCAAAACGACCAACAGGGGGGCGCGGCCTCCGCGGAACCCTCCGGAGATCCAAATGAAAATGAAACGGGATCAAGCCTGGTGACGCCCGTGACCGGGGTGGACAAATCGGACGAGGCGCTGCCGGACGCCAGTGTGACGCCGGAAGGCGCAACCGTGACAGCGGGTACGCCATCGCCGGAACCTGCGGCGACGCCGTCGCCCACGCCGTCGCCCACGCCGGCTTTCATGCCGACCCCGACGCCGGTTCCGACGCCGTCCCCGACGCCTGAACCGCTGCCGCTGGAAGGCCTCAAGATCGGCATCGATCCGGGCCATCAGTTGCATGCGGATACCGGCCTGGAGTTGGTTTCGCCGGGCGGCAAGGAGAAAAAGCCCAAGGTTGCTGCGGGTACTTCCGGCCGCTACACCGGTACGCCGGAGCATGAGGTCAACCTGACCATCTCGCTGGGTCTGCGCGACGCGCTGGTCGCGCTGGGCGCCGAGGTCAAGATGACGCGGGAGACCGCCGATGTGGACATATCCAACGTCGAGCGGGCCAAGATGATGAACGAATGGGGCGCGGACATCGTGTTGCGCCTGCACTGCAATGGCGTATCCAGTTCCAAAGCCAACGGCATTGGCCTATACGTCAAGACGAAAGGCGACGGCGCGGAGGATTCTCTGAATTATGCCAAGACCATCATCAAATACATGGTGGAAGCCACCGGCGCCAACGAGGACGGCGTGTTCCGCCGCGACATCTATTCCGGCCTCAACTGGTCCACAGTGCCCAGCATCCTGGTGGAGATGGGCTACATGACCAACGAGAAAGAGGACAAGCTGCTCAACGACCCGGACTACCAGAAGAAGCTGACCGACGGCATGGTGGAGGGCGTGGCTGCATGCTTTGACCGGACGTTGGAGGGAGGCTCCGCGGCGAGCGGCGAACTGGCGCCTTCCGATCCGCTGAGCGAATCCATGGGCGAATAGGTCCAAGAAAAACGCTGCGCACCGTACCGATCAAACGGTGCGGTACTCAGGCCATCAACAAAGCCTGGTTCTTCTTCATTCGCTTCCGGCGACCAGTGCGCCGGAAGCGTGTTTCTGCCAACAGTAGCGCACACTGGTGGTAGAAACAGCACCATAAGTCAGTGCGCCGCCCGGAAATCCGTGAGGATTTTGGGCGCGCGAAGCGCTTCTTCCATCGCATCTAAAAACCATACGGGTTTATTTAATGCGCAGCGTACCGCACCGATCAAACGGTGCGGTACTTTTCTGTATTTGCGATGATCATCATACGCCGATTTTCGTTCTGTTTCTGGAAGCGCACGATCCTTGCATGCGGGACTGACAAGCATTGCGGCTGCCATGTAAGGTCCGCATGCGCGCGGAAAGCCGCTCCATCCCGCGCGGGCATGCGATACAAGGTGTACAGACGCCCTGAAAGCGCATGTGCGGGCCGATACCGCTGAGGGAGGACTGGGTTCCATGTACGCCGCGCGAATCTTCCAGGCGCGCGCAGCGCCCCTCTTTCGCAGTAATTAACCTGTAAGGGTTTATCATGCGCGAAAACGCCGACCCGTCCGAACTGGACGGAGCCGGCGCTTTGATGTTGCGTCAATGCGTGCTATTTCTGAATGAGCACCGTGGTGCCAACGCCGCAGTTTTCCCAGATCCACTTGGCGTCTTTGACCGCCAGGCGGACACAGCCGTGGGATGCCTTCCGGCCCAGGTTGTGTACAGAACCGAAAGTTGGGTGGCCGCCCTTTTTCTCAAAGAGCACGGAGTGGAACATGACGTTGCCCTGGATGTAGAACGCGTACTGCGCCCAGACGTTAAAGTCCTTGAAGTAGTGCCACCGCTTGCCGGGGCCGGTGGAATCCTGATAGGTCCCGGTGGGCGTGGGCGTCTTGGGCATGCCCGTGGAGCATTTCAGCTTTTTCACGAGCTTACTGTAGCTGTTGTCGCCGTCGCTCCAGGCGTAGATGTACACGCGCTGTTGACTGATGTCCACCTTGAGGAAATACGGGTGATAGGGTTTGTCGGATATCGTCGCGTTCTCGGAGAACAGAAGGTTCTGGGTGACCTCGTCCGCAATTCCGGTCTGGGGGATTCCGTTGATCTTCTGGAAATAGGTCAGCCCCTCCGCCGTCTTATCGCCGAACACGCCGTCGTCGCCCTTGTACAGGTAGTTCAGCGACTCGAGCCTGCGCTGCACGCGCTGTGTATCCAAGCCGGAGGAGCCAGCCATGATGGGTTCACGGTACACCGGAAAACCCTCCGCCATGGCCTGCATCAGCTTGCCATCCACAATGCCGGTGGCGGGATAGGCCGGGGCGGGCGTGGCCGCAGCCGTGGGGGCGGGCGTCGCTTCGGGCTCTGCCACGCCGCCGGCCAGCGCTTCCACCGTGCCGTCGCCATAGGTGTTTTCGTCGTCAAAACTGGCGGAAGCGGCGGGCTCCGTGCCCGAGGCCAGCATGCTCAGGTACTCTTGCAGGGATGATACGGCGTCCTCGGTCGCGGTGCCGTAGATGCCGTCAGGCTTTTGGGATAAGAAGCCCCAGGTCAGCAGTTTTTGCTGCAGTTCCGCCACAGCCGGGCCTTGCATGCCCTCCGCCATCGGCGTGGGTTCCGGAGTCGGAACCGGTGTCGGCGTGGGGACGGGGGTGACGACCGGCGCTGTGGGAGGGGCGGTAGAGCGCACCAC
>CALGYL010000114.1 GCA_937934775.1 uncultured Clostridia bacterium | reverse complement strand
CTCTTTCCTGTTGATGAGTCCAAAGCCACAAACTCCGCGAAGAATAGTAGAAAAATGAACCATAGACCAGCGGAAACGTGGATTCCGAACGCCGCTTGATGCCTTCCAAGAATAAAACGGTGTACTTGCAGTTAGAATTCACGGGCGGAAAGATTGGTGTCGTAATACATAAGCCAGTATCTTGAAGGGACGTATGATTTAAGTTAGTACCGTTGTTCGTGCCGATTTCCGCTTTTACGCAGGCAGTAGCGAACGTATCGCCGTCATAAGGCCATTCGGATTACGGGATCTGACAAAGATGCGAACCCCGTCGCTCAGGGTAAATACAACGCCTGTTTCGTTCGATAGATGGCGAAATGCCTTCAAGGGAGTATTGTGACAAGAAGCCCAAAGGAAAAGAGCATATAGGTAAAACGGCTCTTACGCTTTTCCTCGTAAAAAATAGGGACAGTAACCATCTTGAGAGTACCGTTTTCTTTCGTTGAATAGCGTTTTCGTTGTTCATGCGCTAATCCTTTTCGCCTGGGTTTGTTCCCAGTCGAGTTTTTCCTGTATGAATTTCGCCAGGATAGGCTCTGGTGAATCCTCCGCGAGAAAATAGTGCAGGGTATTTTTCAGGGCGTCGGCGACCACGGCCTCCGAGGGGACGACGCCGGGCCGCACGGTCCTCATCCAGGAACCGTAGGCGCTCCAGACCAGGGCCGGCACGGTGGTCGCCAGGGCGACCATGACGCCTTGGGCGATGAGTCCGAGCTGGATGAAGCGATGGTAGGCGTCCAGCTTTCTGCTCACGGCGGCGCGGTACTCGGCGGATTTTCGGTGCAGGTGTTGCTTTTTGGCCTTTCTTCCGATGGGTGTCATCTCGGCCATCCAGAAGTGGTACAGAAAGGCGCCGACGGTGTGCAGCGCGCTTTTGAAGCTGACCTCGATCTTGAAGCGGTAGCCGTACAAGCGAATGACGTCGCAGGGCGCCATCGCGAGGTCGGTCGTCATGAGGATGAGGCGCCCCCTTGTGGGGTGGATGACGGCGATGAAGCGGACCTTCATGCCGACGGGCCGCCACAAGAGGTTGACGGCGCGCACGGCCAGGGTCACGCCGAATTCGCCGTAGACGGGGCTTTCGACGGCCTGCATGGCGGCGGGGTCGTCGAACAGGGTCTTGAGCGGCACCTTGTCTCCGTATACCTTTGGCCGTCCGCGCGTCGGGCGTTGCCTGGGAGGCGCGGGCCGGTAGGCGACGGCGTTTTTCCGCACGCGGGTGACCAGATGGTGGTTCATGCGCAACAGGGGCCGGACGATCTTGCAGGAGGCGTAATAGGCGTCCGCCACGAAATAGCAGGGTTTGTCGAGGTCCAGCGATGCGATAAGCGCGATCATCTTGTCCAGCAGCGTGCGCTGGTCGCGGTTGGAAAAGACGACGCCCTCGTGGATGCGGGCCGTCAGCGGCAGGGCGACGACGCTGGAGAGGCCGCGCACCAGGATGGCGAGGGCCTGACAGGAATGCCCCAGGATGTACTCGGGCTTGGTGTTGGATTCGGACTGCTGGTGTATCCGCTTGACGCCGGGCATCTTCTTTCCGGCCTTGGCGACCTTGACCCCGTCGCCGAGGATCACAAGCCGCCCGTTGCAGACCACGCATCCCGGATGGCGCCTCAGCACCCGCGCCGTCCACAGGCGCGTGAGGGTCTCCACCTCCAGCGCCGGGCTGTGGAAGAAATCCAGCAGGCGGTCGTAGCAGACGGCCTTGAGCCCCAGGGCCCGCACGAGGCTGGTGACGCCCCACAAATCGGGCCGCACGCAAAACCCGATGAGCGCCACTCCCATCCACATAAAGGTCCGGCGCCGGGCGCAGGCTCCTCGCAGCGGCGCCACCCATTTCCACCATTCCTGCCATAACCGCATGTTGTCCGCCTCCTATTCGCGTTGTGGTCGTCAGGTCGAATATGTATCATCATAATGATACATATTCGCGCTATAATGTCAAGCAAAAAATGGAGGCCTTGGAAAAATGGACCGAAGCGCGCAGATTGAGCGCAGGATTGAGAAGATAAAACAGGCGCTGACAGAACTGGGCGACATGCGCCCGGGCTCCCTGTCGACACAAACCCGGAAATGGGGCGGACAATACTGCCAATTAAGTTACACCCATCTCGGCAAGGGACGAACCGAGTACGTCCCCCAGGAACGAATCAAAAGCGTCAAGCAACAACTCGCCAACCACAAAAAATTCAAGGAACTCACCCAGGAATGGGTGACGCTCGCCATTGAGCTGTGCAAAATTAAGGCGGAGAAGGAGGAGCAGGGTTAGTGCAAGAACTCGGTACTCTCAAGTAACCATTTATTGGCCTCTTTTCGGAGACAAAGTCAATCCCTGTAGACCTTTTCGTTTTTATCTATCCGGTTCGTAAAATGAACACATACCTCATCATGATCGGTTTGACAAAAGAGAATGACCGATCCAGACATATAGGCAATACCACATTACAGCAGGGATTCACCGCCTGAAAGAACTCGTTTTGCGCTGTAATCGATCCAATAAATGGTTACTGTCCCTAATTTTTGCGGTGGCCAAGGGCGTCGGGGGGAACGATCTGGTGGGATATTCCCGGGCCGCTCCAGCGAAGGGATAAGGCCTGATCGCCACCGGCCTGGAAGTACTCGACCGTAATCGGGTACCAGCCGGCGCGAAGGCCGACAAAAGCCGTCTTGATTTCACTGCGGTGCAGGCCGTCGTGATCGATAAGGGGCTTGCCGTCGAGAATCAGCCGGCTCCCGTCGTTGGATCGGAAGATCGGAAGAGCGTCGTGTAGGGAAAGAGTGTAGATCTCGGTGGT
>CALGYL010000113.1 GCA_937934775.1 uncultured Clostridia bacterium | reverse complement strand
GCATGGCCGCGCGTGACCGGGCCCCCGAGCGCATGCAGGTGGTGGACTCGCTGACCACCAGCGGTGGCCTGTATCTGATGGTGCGGGAGGCGAGGCGGCTATTGGACGAAGGCAAGACGCTTACGGAAACCGCGTCGATCCTGAACGCCATGCGCGGCTGCGTGCGGATCGCGTTTACGGTGGACGACATCGCGCCCCTTCGGCGCAGCGGTCGCTTGGGCGCGGTGCGCCTCTCGATCTCAACCATTCTGAACATTCGGCCGGTTCTTCGGTGCGTGGATGGTTCCATCATCTCCACCGGCGTCGTGCGGGGGCGCGGCGAACAGATGAAGGTGCTGGTGGACAGCTTGCCCAAGGAACCTTGCGACTGCCTGGTCGAAGGGTTTCTGGCCGATGAGCAAATGGCGGCGCTCAAGGCGAAAATCGAAGCCAAGGGGCACAGGGCGGAACTTCGGCACATCGGCCCGGTTTTGGGCATCCATTTGGGCCGCGGTTGCCTTGGCGTCAGTTGGATTGACCGCGGCTCGGAAAACTGCGCCGCTCTGACAGAACCCAAAGAGGTTAAATCTGAAAGCTGACCGAGTTAAAACTCGATACCCCGGCCTGTCGCCCACGCGCGCACTTGCATTCCGATGGTTTTGCTGATAAAATAGTAGCGATATGACGGAATTAAAGCAAAAAGGGCTCATTACAGGCCGGGATCTTTTAATCGCGCTGGCGGTGATTGCCGCGGCGCTGGTTCTTTATCTGTCCTTTGGGCGATCCAAAACCGCCAGCGCCACCTATGTGAACGTCTATCTTGGGACCGGCGGCGAGCCATATCGGCATGTGCCGCTGAATGAGGACGACACCATCCGCATTGATCAGGGCGACGGCAGGGTCAATGTGATTGAGATCAAGGACGGTGGCGTTCAAATGGCCTATTCTACCTGCAAAAATCAAGATTGCGTCCACGAGGGCGTCGTGACGGACGAGAGTCGCAAAAAACGAGCGCTGGGCGATTGGATCGTCTGCCTGCCCAACGGCGTGGCGGTCGAATTGGTTGACGGGCCATGAGCGCAAAGACGCTTGCGCGCATGGCGCTTTTATCCTCTGTCATGCTGGTGCTGAGCTACATCGAGCGGCAGATTCCGGCGGTTTCCACGGTTCCCGGCGTCAAGCTGGGTCTGGCCAACACGGTTTTGTTGTTTGCGATCTACCTGATGCGCCCCAAAGACGCATGGGTGCTGATGATCGTCAAGGTGGGCATCGCGGGCCTTGTGTACCTGAATGGTTTTGCGATGCTGTACAGCCTGGCGGGCGGCATCCTGAGCCTCGTCGGCATGTATGGCGCCAGGCGTATTCGGGGATTGTCTATCGTGGGCGTTTCGGTTGTCGGCGCGCTTCTGCACATCGCGGGACAATTGCTGGTCGCGGCCTGGACGCTTCAGACGGAGGCGCTGCTTGCCGTGATGCCGCTGTACATGGCGCTTTCAGCGGTGACGGGATTGGTAACCGGAATTGCGGCAAAATACGTAAACACGGCACTGGAGAAATCGGGGTGGTCCAGATAAGGTACATGAGACGCATTTTGGCGCTTGGGATGGCGCTGGTCCTTTTAACCGGCTGCCAACAGACGAAGGCGCTGGAGAAAAAGTCCGTGGTCGGATTCTACTTTGACACGGTGATTACGCTGTCGGCCTACGTGGACGATGATACGGTCCTCAAAGAGGCGCTGGATGAGTGCGCCAGATACGAAAAGCTGTTTTCCAGGACGATCCAGGGGAGCGACATCTGGCGCATCAACGAGGAATCCGGCCCCGTTCAGGTCTCGCCGGAAACCATAGAAATGCTGACCGATGCGCTGGAAATCAGCAAAGCTTCCGGCGGCGCGTTCGATGTGACCGTGGAGCCGGAAACCAAACTCTGGGACTTCTCCGGCGATACCGCAAAGCTCCCGGACGCGGAGGCGCTCAAGGAAGCCGCGACGCGTGTGGACTATCAAAAGCTCCTAATCGCCGGAAGTGCCGTGACGCTGCCCGACGACATGGGTCTGGATCTGGGCGGCATCGCCAAAGGCTACATTGCGGACAAACTGACTGTTTTTCTTCGGAACAAGGGCGTCACCAGCGCGTTGATCAACCTGGGCGGGAACGTTTTGACGGTTGGGCGCAGGGCGACGGACGATCAGCCTTGGGTGGTGGGCATTCAGGACCCGAAAGCCCAGACGGGCACCAACAAACTGACGGTCAAAGCGGAAAACCTTTCGGTCGTCACCAGCGGCAATTACGAGCGGTTTTTCATCCTGAATGGCGTTCGCTACCATCATCTGCTCAACCCCGAAACCGGTTGGCCGGTCAACGAAGGCTTGGACTCGGTCACCATCCTTTCCAAGAGCTCCGCTATGGGGGACGCGCTGTCCACCGCCTGCTACGTGCTGGGCACGGAGAAGGGCATGGAACTCATCAAGCAGTTCGATGGAATCGACGCGGTTTTCATCGCTTCAGACGGAACGGTTGCCATGACGGATGGCGCGAAGGCGCTCGTCGTGGACCAGCCATAAAGGGTAGGGAGGCGCAATATGGACAGACAATTGCCGGTATGGGCATCGATCGCGCTGGTCGCGGTGATATCGGCCCTTCTTCTCGTATCCACCCACTTGGTCACGCAGGTGTTTGCGCCGCCGGAAGGCGCGGTCGGCAAGGATAGCGCGCAGGGAGAGGCGCTGCCTGCGGCCGAACTGTTTATTCCGGTTGAAATTGACGCGGACACCGGTCTGGACAGCGTTTACAAGGGCCAGGCGAGTGGGCAGACCGTAGGATACGCGGCGCAGGTCACTGTCAAGGGCTATGGCGGACCGATCGAACTGGTCGTCGGCATGGACATGAACGGCCTTTTGACGGGCATCAGCGTTGACGGCGCTTCGTTTAGTGAATCGCCCGGCTTGGGCGCGAAATCCAAGGATCCGGAGTTTAAAAACCAGTTCGTTGGCATTCAGGCGCCGGTGGGGTTGAAAAAGAGCGACGCTACGTCCGGCGCTACTCAGTCCGGGGAATGGTCGGCGGACGCCACCTCGGGCGCCACGCAGACGCAAAGTGAAACGCCCGCCGCGGATGCGACATCTAGCGCCACCGATAACGGCGACTGGGCCGCGACCGCAGCGCCGGACGCGGAGACGGCGTCTGCGACCGTGGCAAACATGAGTGCCGCGCCCGCCGCGGATGCGACATCCAGTGCCACCGATAACGGCGACTGGGCCGCGACCGCAGCGCCGGACGCGGAGACGGCGTCTGCGACCGTGGCAAACATGAGTGCCGCGCCCGCCGCGGATGCGACATCCAGTGCCACCGATAACGGCGACTGGGCTGCGACCGCAGCGCCAGCGACGGACGTCACGACGGCCCCCGCTGCCGAGCCGACGGTTGCGTCCGCGGCAGACACCGCTTCTACAATCGACGCCATCAGTGGCGCGACGATCACTTCCACCGCGGTTGTAAACGGCGTCAATCAGTGCGCGGCATTCTTGAAAACCCTGCTGGCCGGCGTAAACGGCTGAAGCGCGGACAGGAGGCAGTCATGCTGAAGAGCAGATTCTGGGGCGGAGTGCATCCGCTGAGCAAGCACTCGTCGGGCAAAGAACCGACGAGGGAGCTGGCTGTGGAGCAATTTGTGCCCAAATCCGTACGTATCCCGATGAACATGCATCTGGGCGCGCCCTCCACTCCCTGCGTGGAGGTGGGAACGCATGTCAGGATTGGGCAACTGATCGCGGAGGCGGTCGGCCCGCTGGGCGTCAAGGTACACGCAAGCGTATCGGGCGTTGTGACGGAGGTGTGTCCCGCAAAGGACGGCGCGCCCGCCAGCATTGCCATTGAGAATGACTTTAAAGATGAATATGCGGAGTTTTCTCCGCTTGGCGGCGTAGAAACCTGCGACGCCGGAGCGATTCTGCCCGCGATCCAGGCGGCGGGCCTGTGCGGCATGGGCGGCGCGGGCTTTCCCACCCATGTCAAGATGTGCATTCCCTGCGGCGACAGGTGTGAGATGGTCATCCTGAACGGCGCGGAGTGCGAAACGTACCTGACCAGCGACCACAGGTTGATGGTGGAAGAGCCTGAGCGCGTACTGAAAGGCCTTCGCGCCGCGATGCGCGCCTTTGGTACCGAACGGGGCATCGTGGCGATCGAGGACAATAAGCCCGACGCCGTTGAGGCGATGCGCAGGGCCGCCGCCGGAAAACCCGGTGTGATGGTCATGATGCTGGCGACCCGGTACCCGCAGGGCGGTGAAAAGCAGCTCATACAGGCGGTTGCCGGCCGTGAAGTGCCCGCCGGCAAGCTGCCCATCGATGTGGGCGTGGTGGTCATGAACGTGGCTACGGCGGCGGCGGCAGCGGACGCGGTGGAACTCGGGAAGCCGCTGGTGGACCGCATCGTTACCGTGACAGGCCGCGTCACGCGGCCAACGAACATCCGCGTTCCGGTCGGAACGTCGGTGGGCGAAATTCTGGAATTCTGCGGCGGGGTCAAGGAAGGCTCAAAGGTCGTTCAGGGCGGCGCGATGATGGGCGCTTGTGTAGTTTCCTCCGACGCGTCCATTGGCAAGGCCACCGGCGGTATCGTGGTCTTTGCCCCTGGGGAGATGCCGGAACCCACCCCCTGCATCCGCTGCGGGCGCTGTGCCCAGGTATGCCCGATCGGGCTGATCCCTTATGAGATGGAGGGCTACATCCTTTCAAAGCAGCTGGGCGCTGCCGAGAAGATTGGCGTGATGGATTGCATCCTATGCGGTTGCTGCTCCTACATCTGCCCGGCCCGTCGCCGTCTCGCCCCCGGGTTCCGCGACGCCCGCGGGCAGATCCAGGCGGAAAGGAGAAAGAAATGAAGTTTTTCGTTTCGAACCCACCGCACGTATTGTCGCCCGTCACGACCAGAAGGCTGATGCTGAATGTCGTTCTGGCGCTTGTACCCTGCGCGGCGATGGGCGTGTACAATTTCGGTTTGCCAGCGCTGTGGGTGATCCTGACGTCGTCGGCGTCGGCGATGCTGACGGAGCTGCTCTGGCAGGTTTGCGCGCGCAAACCCATTCGCGTGGATGACCTCTCCGCACTGGTGACGGGCCTGCTTCTGGGCCTTACACTGCCTCCGTCCGCGCCTCTTTGGATGGTGGCCGTGGGAGGGGCGTTTGGCATTCTGATGGTCAAGCAGATCTTCGGCGGTCTGGGCGGCAACTTTATGAACCCCGCCCTCGCGGCCCGCGCGATGCTGCTCATCTCCTGGCCGGCTGCGATGAGCGGCTATGTCGCGCCGGGCGCGGACGCCGTATCCTCGGCCACGCCGCTGGCGCAATCATTCACCTGGCTGGATCTTTTCATGGGCAAGATTCCCGGCTCCATCGGAGAGGTCAGCAAGCTGATGATCCTGGCCGGTCTCATCTGGCTGCTGGCGACTTCCACGATCAGCATTCGCATCCCGCTTTCGATGCTCGCGGGCGCGGCGCTGACCAGCTGGGTTCTGGGAGGGAATCCGTTGGGCGAGGTACTGTCGGGCGGACTCCTCTTTGCCGCGGTGTTCATGGCCACCGACTATGTGACCAGCCCGCGCCCCGGTCCCGGTCAGTGGCTGTATGGCCTCGGCTGCGGCGTTTTGACGATTCTCATGCGGCACTTTGGCGCCTATCCGGAGGGCGTGACGTTTGCGATCCTTACAATGAATGTGCTGGTGCCGCTGATCGACCGCACGATCCGTCCGCGCATCTACGGACACGATAGGAGGGAGCGCCATGCGTAACGCGATGGACGGCGCTGCGTCCAGGAGATACGGCCTCATTCCGCTGGCGTTGGCGGTACTGCCCGCGCTGGCGGTGGCCACGAGTGGGATTAGCGCCCTGACCGTCGGTGGGGCCGCGCTGCTTGCAATGGCTGGAACGAGCCTGCTCTTTTCCCTGGTTTACAAGTTCGTACAGCCCAGGATCCGGGGGATCGCGTACATTTTGTTCGCTGCAACCCTGGCCTCGATGATTCAGATGATCCTGACGGTACTGCAACCGCGCATCGCCTCTTCGCTGGGCCTGTACCTGCCGCTTACATCGATTGCCTGTGCGCTGACCGGTTTTCTGGATGTTTTTGACGAGGATCACGAGCTGGAAGATTCGCTGGTGCGCGCATCGGCCCGCGGCGCAGTGTACCTTGTGGTTCTGACGCTGACCGGCTGCTTCCGAGAAGTCTTGGGCGCGGGTACGGTCTTTGGCGTTTCGCTGAGCGAAGGCTTCCAGCCGATGCGGATGCTGGTCACGGCGCCGGGCGGGCTGATGCTTGCTGGGCTGATCCTGGCACTCGTCCGGGTGATCGCACCCAAGCGCGCGAAGGGAGGGGAGGACGCATGATCGACGGTGCGAAGGTCCTTGCGCTTCTGATTGGCGGCGTTTTAACCGACAACTTTGTGTTTTCCCGCTACTTTGCAGAGCGCTCGACGCTGGGGGATCAAAAGCTGGCGGCTTCGGCGCTGATCGGGGCGACGGTTGCGCTGATCGCGGCGGTTTCCTCCATCCTGAGCGGCGCGCTGTACTTTTTCGTGCTGGCGCCGTTGAAACTGACGTTTTTGAGTACGGCGTTCTTCGCCTTGGTGGTTGCCGGTACCTTCTGGCTGGCGGACTGGCTTCTCAAGCAGAAAAATCCGCTCCGCTTTGAAGAGCCGACAGCGCTTCACGCGCTGATCGGGGTCAATAGCGTTCTGGTGGGCGCGGTGCTCGTAAGCGCCCAGGCGGAGAGTTTCCTGTACGGCGCGCTCACCGGTGTGTTCGGGGGAATCGGCTTTCTGCTGGCGGTGGTGCTGCTGGCCGGAGTGCGGGAGCGCATTGCGCTGTCGGACGTTCCGGCGGGCCTCAAGGGGCTTCCCATAGGCCTGATTTCGGCCGGACTGATCGCGCTGGCCTTCGTGGGATTCTCCGGTTTCGGAGGCTGAATCGGGAACTTAAGTAATACTGTAAGGAACGAATGTATGACGCCGGACAAACTTGGCGAACAGAAGGCAGTGGATGGTTTGGAAGCCGGTGTGAGCGCAACGGAAATAAACACCCGATCCGAAGAGAATCCCTGCGCGCGGCAGCCCTCCGTTGTGGCGCTGGGCATGTTCGACGGGGTGCACATCGGTCATCAGACGCTGGTACGGCAGGCGGTTTCGATTGCACGCAACCATGGGTGGTGTTGCGTCGTCTATACCTTTGAGAACCATCCGCGCAGTGTGTTTGGTCAAGCCCCGGCGCTGCTCATGGATGGATCCACGCGCCGCGCCGCGCTCTACGCACTGGGCGCCGACCGTGTGGATATGGTGCATTTCACAAAGACGCTGGCGGAAAAGACGCCACGCGCATTTTTAAAACTGCTCACGCGCCGGTACGACCTGAGGGGTGTCGTGGCTGGCAAGGCTTTCACCTTTGGACACAAGGGTGCGGGGGGAATTGAAAACCTTCGGACGCTGGGTGCTGAGATGGGGTTTGAGGTCTGCGAAATGCCGGACGTATTGATAGACGGGGAGAAGGTTTCCTCTACGCGGATACGCGCCGCGCTGCAGTGCGGCGATGAAGAGCTTGCCGCGAGAATGTTGGGCCGATGAGTACATCCTTGGAGTTTGAACATGTATTATGAACCGTACCGACCGCGAAGACGTCCGAGCTGTCTCGGCCGTCTTTTCCGCATTGCGCTGATTCTGGCGATCCTGTGGGCAGTTCTGTCGCTGGTTGCGCGCCTGCCCATCTCCGTCAACCTGCCATTCATCAACGGCAAGGTTTCGCTGGACGGGCTGTTTTCCTCCGGCTATACCAACGTGCTGCTGTTGGGCGCGGACAATGAGGATGGACGCGGTCGCACGGATACAATCATCGTGGCCTCGCTGGGGGACGGGGCGCTCAAACTGACCTCCATCATGCGGGACACGCTGGTCAACATCCCTGGCTACGGGAAGCACAAGATCAACGCGGCCTACCGCTTGGGCGGCGAGCAACTGGCGATGCAAACGGTCAACGAAGCCTTTGGTTTGAACATCACGAACTATGCGGTGATCGATTTCGAGGGCTTCTCCAACCTGATCGACAGTGTTGGCGGCGTTTCGGTAAACGTCTCCAAGGCGGAGATGAAGGAGATCAACAAAGGGCTTGATGCTACCTGGAAACGTCTGGGTGACGGCGGCCCTGTGGATTATCTGGAAACCTCCGGTGAGGATACGCTGCTCACCGGGCCGCAGGCGCTTGCCTATTCCCGCATCCGCAAAATCGATTCGGACTATGTGCGCGCAAGCCGGCAGCGCGCCGTGCTGGAAGCAATGATCGATAAACTGCGCTCGACGAAGAATCCAGTGGTGTTTGCGAAGCTGGCGCAGACCGCGTTTTCGACCGTGCAGACAAACATCAACGTGTTTGCCATCGGCGTTGACGCGATGAAGGTGCTGAGCGGCAACCACACGATGGAACAGTTTCGGTTGCCGGCAGACGGCGCATACACAACCGGCACCGTCGATGGCGCATGGGTGATTCAGCCGGACCTGACCAAGAACCGGAAACTTTTGCAGGCGTTTTTAGGCGGAGATTAGCCGCTATGCTTTGAAGAGGGCCGACGCGCTGCAAGCGCGCCGGCCCTTCTTGCTAGAGAGCCCCGTTAGCCACCGCTTCCACGAAGGCAACCGGATGCTGGATGATTTCCGCCGTCTCGGAAATGGTCTTCCCCTCGCGCAGGTAGCGCCGCGCGATCACGGCCATCGATTCGCCAACCTCGATAATGTGCCCATCCGGGTCGTAGAGCCGGGCGACGCGCTGCTGCCAATCGTGCTTCTTAGGCGGATGGACCAGTTCGATTTCCGGATGGCTCGCGAGCTTTTCCAGAAACCGGTCGAAGTCGTCCACTTCGAAGTACAATTCCATGTTGTGGGAGCGCGGGACGACGGTTTCCTCCGGAAGGCCGGTGAGCCACGCGAAATTCTGCTGGATGGCGAATCCGCCGTCAAACGTCACATTCCAGCCCAGGTCCATTGCGACCTTCTGTTCAAACAGATCCCCGTAGAACCTCTTGGACTTCTCCACGTCGGAGACTGCGATGAGCGCCAACTTGAACTGCATAGGTCCTCCTTCATACGCCCGGGATACGGGCGGGATGTATGGGCAGGTCCACCGGCGGGGCGGAACCCCGGTTGACACCACTGGACGGATCAAACTCAAATTCGGTCATCACGCGCCGGTAGCGAAGCGGCAGATGGCCGCGTTGGCAGATGCAATTCTTGCGCTCATCAATGCCGACGGCCGCGTGAAACCTGCGCCAAAGCGCGCGGACAGCACGTTCCAGATCGTCCGGTTCGGGCAATTCCATCGCTTCCAGCGGAGCGATGCGTCCCCGCCCGTTTTGGGATACCAACGCCTCCCGGTGCGTCCTGTCAAAGATGATGAACGCCTCGTTCTGGTATCGGTCAACGAAGTGCTGCGAAATCAGCGGCAGAACGCGGTTCTTGGGTTCGATTACCGCGGCCAGGACGCCCGCGTTTTGCGTGAACCGGACAAAGCCCAGGTAGAGGTGCGCCTCCCGCCCCAGGTGGTTGACGGCGCTCAGAACCGGCGCGACGGCGTTGTCATGCAGCATGTCCATCACCCCCGGCCCCTTGCGGTAGCCCAGGTGCAGAAACTCCAGCAGGCGCTTTTCACGGTCGGGCATGCACGTCAGCATCGCCCGTTCCACCAGATACAACGCGTCCTCGGAGATGCGCGCAGGAATCGACTTCAGCACACGTGCGGCGCGAAACGCGTCGGTTTCAATCTCCCGCGTCTCAAGCAGCGAGAGCTGTTCATCCTCCGGCCCCAGGATGGCCGCTGGCAGTTCTTTGTTGGCGTAACTTTCGTAGACGCAGCACAGAAACCCGTCCAGCGTACCATCATACCGGTAGACTATATCTGTCCTGTAAGACATTTTTGAAGATCCTCCTCCGTTGGGTCCAGAAGCGAAAGCTGCACGGCCTGTTCACCCACGATGGTCGCCCGGTCGGACAGGATGCTGGTCAGGATGTTCTGGTCATCCAGATGCAGCCGGATCAGCGATTTTCCCGAGCAGGTCAGGAAGTGCTGCGCGCGTTTGAGTACCACGCCCATCTTTTTCAATGCCTCGAAGTCCAGCGCGCCTTGTCTTCGGGCCTGCAGGATGCGGTTCGCGGACTTGACACCCACACCCGGAATGCGCAGAAGCAATTCGTAGGGCGCGTGGTTAACATCAATCGGAAACTGATCCATATGTCCCACCGCCCAGTTGCACTTGGGGTCCAACCCCGGGTCCAGATTGGGGCGGCTGTCGTCCAGCAGTTCGCTCGCCTGAAAGCCGTAGAAGCGAAGCAGCCAGTCCGCCTGATACAGCCTGTGCTCCCGGAGAAGGGGAGGCGGCGTTCCGATCGCCGGCAGAAGTCTGTCATTGTTTAAAGGGATGTAAGCGGAATAGAACACGCGCTTCAGACTGAACCGGCCGTACAGCGCCTCCGCCAGCGTCAGGATGGCGCGGTCGCTCTCCGGCGTTGCGCCGACGATCATCTGAGTGGACTGGCCGGCGGGCGCGAACTTCGGCGCGTGGCGGTAGAGCGCCAGCGCGCGGCTATTCTCCTGAATGCCGCCCGCAATTCGTTTCATGGGGGTTAGGATGTTGTCCCGGTTCTTCTCCGGCGCGAGGCGGCGCAGGCTTTCCTGGGAAGGCAGTTCGATGTTGACGCTCATCCGGTCGGCGAAGAGGCCCATGCGCTCAATCAAAAGCGGGTCCGCGCCGGGAATGGCCTTGCAGTGGATGTAGCCGCCGAAGCGGTACTCCTCCCGCAGGATGCGTAGCGTCTCAATCATCAATTCGCAGGTTCGGTCCGCGGTGCCCACCACCGCGGAACTCAGAAACAGTCCTTCGATGTAGTTTCTGCGGTAAAAGGCCATCGTCAGATCCGCCAGTTCCCTCGGCTGGAAGGTGGCGCGGGGCGTATCGTTGGAGCGGCGGTTGACGCAGTAGGCGCAGTCGTACCGGCAGGCGCTGGACATGAGCACTTTGAGCAGAGATATGCAGCGCCCGTCTCCAGCGAAGCTGTGGCAGATGCCGCAGGCCGCCGCGTTGCCGATGGACCCGCCGCGGCCCGAGCGATTGACGCCCGACGAGGTGCAGGCTACGTCGTACTTGGCAGCGTCGGTCAGAAGCGTCAGTTTTTGCATGGCATCCATAGCGATATCTCCTCGTTTGCGCGTAAACAGAACATATGTTCTAATGATGATTATAGCAGACCAAGCAGCATCCGTGCAACCGAACGCGCGATTAAATCTGAACCGGAGAGGACATTTTGGATGCGTTACCGGTCGTATTCGTACTCAAAGCTGGCGTTTTCCGATATAAAGTCAAATATGACATGGCCGATGTGCTCCAGCTGGTAGCGCGCGTGGCCGGATAGGCTCTCCCCGATGGAGCGCGCCATGCCGCCGTTCACCGGGGCGTCGAGCAGGGTGGCGCCGGATCGTTCAAAGGAAGCGGTCAAAGTATAGCCGCCCTGACGGACGACAACCCGGCCTTCCCGAATATCCTGTGCCTTCGCGCCCAGGTAGGTCGCCAGGCGGAGAACGCGCCCGTCCAGCAGGATGAAGCCAACCACGCCGGAAAAGCGACAGCCCAGATAGGGAATCTCCGCGACCGACAGCATCACGGAGCGCGGTCCGCCGGGCGGCGGAAAACAGTGTGTCCAAAGGTAGCGGGTGGGGAAGGAGCGGCCGGAATCCCCTTCAATGTAGCCCAGCGCGCCGTTGAAATTCCATTCCGTTCCGTCGACGATGAGGCGCCCAATCACCTCATGGGCCATGCTGATCAGATGATGTCTGCATTCCATGAAGGGGAAGAGCCGGAATGGGCCCATGATGTCGTGATCCGGGCGCGCAAGCGGGCCAAAGCGCAGAGCGCCGCGAACCGAGTGTCCGCTTCCTTCCAGGTTCACAGAGAATCCAGACGCGTTCAGGCGGTTCTCGCCGAAGCGGATGTCCGGCCCGGACGGTGAAAAATGCGCGCTCTCCGGTGCGAACGGGACGGAAAATGTTTCGTCCGGCAGCACCACCTGAATGGACGCGAAAGAATGTCCTTGCGCGTCCTGTCCGATCGCCGCAACCAGCGCGATGGCATGATCTTTCGCTGATTGCTTAAAGTAGAAGCCATGAAAGTGTCTATTCAACCGCGATTCCTTCCTGCGCCGGTCCGCTGAGGAGCCGGCCGTCATAGGTAAACCTAGATCCGTGACAGGGGCAGTCCCAACTGAGTTCATCCTGATTCCAGCTCAGCTCGCACCCCAGATGCGGGCAGCGGGTGGTGACGAAGAATACCGCGCCGCTGTGATCCCTGTAGGCGCCCAGCTTTCGGCCTTCCGCATCGACGATGCCGCCACGACCGGCTGGCAGGGCATCCAGTGAAAGCTCCGGCGGCGCGACGCCCAGTACAACGCCTTTCACCGCCTGCGCGCCTTCTCGTGTCAGTTGCGGCAGTTCCGCGGTGGAAAAGCGCTGCGGACGGAAGACAGCTGCGTTCCGGTTGCGCCTTCCGCAGATGTCGTCAGCCAGGATCTGCGATGCGACCATGGAGCCGGTCATGCCCCATTTCATAAAGCCTGTGGCCACATGCCAGGAAGGGCGGGAAGGCGCGTAGCGGCCGATGAAGGGCACACCATCCAGCGTGATGCAGTCCTGCGCCGACCATCTCGCCACCTCTCGCGCCCCGGGAAACAGCCGCTCAGCCGCGTCTCGCAGTGCCTCATAGCGGCCTGGGATGTTTTCGCCCGAACGGTGATTCTCACCGCCCAGCAAAAGGGTTTTCCCGTAAGTGCGAAGGGAAAGACCGTCCGCGTCCATTCCCAGATAGATGCCGGGAAGCTTTTCCACACCTTCCAGCGCCAGTATGTAGGAACGTTCCTGGTGAATCCGGGCAAAATAGTAGCCGGGCTTGTTGACGAACGGGTAGTGGGACGCAAATACGATGTGCCTGGCCCGAATCTCGTGATCCATCGTGTATAGCGCATCCGGCTCGACGCGATCGACGCGTGTGTGTTCGTACACGGTCAACTTTGCCGATACCGCCTTTAGGAACTTCAGCGGGTGGAACTGCGCCTGTCCGTCGAAGCGGACGGCGCCCGAGGCGGGGAAGGGCAGTGCGCCGGACGGCGACAAAGACGCGGGCAGGCCGAGACTTTGGGCGGCGGCAACCTCCGATTCCAGCGCCGCAGTCCCCTGGGAAGCGTACAGAAAGGCGGGCTTTCGCTCAAAGTCACAGGGTATACTTTCCCGCTCGACGATGCTTTCAAACGCCTCAATGGCTGCAAGGTTGGCCAGCGCGTACTGCTCGGCACGCTCGTTGCCGCACTGCTCAATCAGTCGCGCGTAAACGTGGCCATGTTGAGCGGTAATTTTGGCGGTGGTGCCCGCGGTCTGACCGCTGCCAATCCGTTCCGCCTCCAGAACTACCACGTCGATTCCACGTTGCGCCAGTTGGTAGGCGATTAAAATGCCCGCCATGCCGCCGCCGATCACGGCGACATCGGTTTCAATGTCCGACGCGAGCCTCGGACGGGCGGGAATTTTGCAGTTCGTCCAGATCGATTGCATATTCGCACCTCCCGTCCTTAGGATGGTCGCGGCGCGGTACGGGCATGCGAAGGGACGTTTTCCAACGCACCCAACTGGAGTCGCGGCATTTGCCAAAATCTGTCCGAAATGATATGATTATGGAAAATGCAATGCGAGAGGGAGGACGGCATGGAGCGCAGAATGACGTTTGACCTGGACCCGGCCAATTACGACCGACAAAGACCGGGATACGCGGAAGAGCTGTTTCGTAAGATTATTCACTATTCTGGCCTGAACGGCTCAATGCGGGCGCTGGAAATTGGCGTGGGCACCGGGCTTGCGACAGGTCCGATTCTGGAGACGGGCTGCTCGGTGACGGCTGTCGAAGCGGGGGAGAATCTGGCGGCTTATGTTGGCGCGAAATTTGCCGGCCGAACGAACTTCCATGTTGTTCATACGGATTTTGAGATGTTTGAACCGGAAGAACGCTTTGATCTGATCTACAGCGCCACCGCGTTCCACTGGATCCCTGAGGAGCTGGGCTATGCCAAGGTGCTGCGCCTTTTAAAGCCCGGCGGCGTGGTGGCGCTGTTCTGGAACCGGCCCTTTGCCGCGAATCCGGACGATGCGCTGCATGGGGAGATTCAGAAAATCTACCGCAAAGTTCGCCCGTCGGAGCCGGAGCCGGTGGAATTCACTCAGCGCGATTGCCAAAAAACCTTGGACGCGCTGGCGCGCTATGGATTTATGGACATCAAGTGCAAACTGTTCTACCGGACGCGCACGATGGACGCTGCGGATTATGGGCGGCTTCTCGAAACCTATTCCGACCATCAGGCAATGGGAGAACCCCTTTTTTCATCGCTGAAAGCGGACGTGGAGGCGGCCATCCGCGCCCACGGTGGGATGATCCGCATTCACGATACGATGGACCTGTATCTGGCGAGGCGCGAATACTGAGTGTTTTCGGCTCACCGGGGGCGTTATCCGGACGGATAGAATTGCTTTATGCACGCGTGTGCATAGCGGAACTGGTTTGACCTTGCCTCTGCCATTTCTTCCTAAACCGTGTTTCTCCAAAACTGAAAAACCGCCGGCGCACGCGCTAGCGGTTGGATCCGATGCCCAGGAGCAGCGCCACGACCAGCGCCCCAACAAGAACGTAGATGATGATATCCAGCGTCTTGAGCGGTATCTTGATCTTGTCGTAGAAGCGGCCACGCCATGCGAACAGGTCCTTACGCAGCGGTTTTTGATTCTCGCCGCGCAAGGCCTCTTCGCGTCTTGCTTCCAGTTCTTCGATGTTACGCTTGTCCATTACTTCTTGGCGAGGTACTTGCGCACGTCGATCGCGACCGCGATGATGATGATCAGGCCGCGGATGATGTACTGATAGTACGCGTTGACGCCCAGGAAGACCAGCGAGTAGTTGATCGCCTGCAGAATGATCGCGCCGATGACGACGCCGGGGATGGTTCCGACACCGCCCGAGAAGCTGACGCCGCCGATCACACAGGCGGAAATGGCGTCCAGCTCATAGTTCAAGCCGGTGTTCGCACCGACCGACTGGATTCGGCCTGCTTCCAGGTAGGCGGCGATGCCGTACAGTACGCCGGAGATGATGTAGACCCACATGATCGTCGAGGTCACGTTGACACCGGAGACCGCCGCGGCTTCTTCATTGCCGCCGACGGCGAACATATTCTTTCCCAACCGTGTCTTGGTCCAGATGATGTGGACGATGATCGCACATGCAAGGAAGTAGAGGACCACTTTCGGGATCTTCAGAGAACCCATGATGATGTTGCCGGCGGAGACGCTCAGAAAGTCCTTGGTAAAGGTGGAAAGCGCCTGGGCGGTGCCTGAAGGCTGGGATTCAATGTACAGACAGTTGACGCCGTATGCGATCAGCGACGTACCCAGTGTGATGATGAACGCGTGCAGCTTGAGTTTGGCGACGCCGAAGCCGTTGATTGCGCCGAAGATCACACCGACCACGATGGCCAGCAGCAGTGGGATAAAAAGGTTAACCGGCGTGGTGATCTGCGGGAACATTCGCTGCGCGTAGGTGGGGGACTGTACCAGCGAGGCGACCACCGCAGCGGAAAGTCCCAGCACGCGGCCAATGGCCAGGTCAGTGCCCGCCAGCACGATCAGCCCGGCGCAGCCCAGTGCGAGAATCCCCTTCGTGGACGCCTGCTTGATGATGTTGATGATGTTGTCCACCCTGGCAAAGTCAGGCCGAATAACGATGACTGTAATCAGAATCAGGCCCAGCATGAAGTACAGCGCATAATCGAGCAGGAATTCTCCGACGCTCCTGCCCCCAAGTTTCTTGTTGACTTTCTCCATATGCATCCCCGTCCTTGCTTATACGTACTGCGCGGCAAGCCGCATGATCTTTTCCTGCTCGCCCGGTATGTTGCCGAAATCCACGCCTCGCTCGACGATACCGCTCAGCCGGCCGTTGGACATGACCAGAATGCGGTCGCAAATGCCCAGCAGTTCCGGCATTTCGCTGGACACCATGATGATGCCCTTGCCTTCCGCCGCGAGATTCAGGATCAGCTGGTAGATCTCGTACTTGGCGCCGACATCGATGCCTCGCGTTGGCTCGTCCAGAAGCAGTACGTCGGGTTTTGTTAAAAGCCAGCGGCCGATGATGACTTTCTGCTGGTTGCCACCCGACAAGCTCTTGATGTGTGTGCGCTTCGAAGGCGTCTTGACACGGATGGACTGAATGACCCAGTCGGTGTCCTGGCTCATCTTGCGGTTGGAGAGCAGAAACTTGCCGTAACGCTTGACGTTGGCGATGATGGAATTGAAGGTGATGGTCATTTCGGGGAAAATACCGGTCGCCCGGCGCTCCTCGGTCAAGAGCGCGAAACCGTTCCGAGAAGCCTCGTCCGGCCTGTGATTGTTCACTCGTTTTCCCCTAAGCTTGATCTCGCCGCTTTCCTTTGTGTAATACCCAAAGAGGGTGTTGAGCAGTTCCGTCCTGCGTGAACCCACCAGGCCCGATATGCCAAGCACCTCGCCCGCCTTCAACGTAAAGCTGACGTTGTGGAACGTCGGTTCATATTTGCCGGAAAGGCTGTCAACTTCCAGCAAAACATCGGTCGGCTGGTTGATCTTGGGCGGGAAGCGGTTGGACATATCGCGGTTGACCATCAGGCGGATGATCTCATCGGTATCCAGCTCTTTGGCGGGACGGGTCGCGACCCACTGGCCGTCCCGCATGATGGTGACATCGTCCGCGATGCGCAGGATCTCGTCCATCTTGTGAGAGATGTAAATGATGCCTACGCCCGTGGCGGTCAGCTGCTTCATGATGCGGAACAGGTGATCGACCTCGTTCTCGGTCAGGGACGAGGTGGGCTCGTCCAGCACGAGAATTCTGGCGTTGAAGGACACGGCTTTGGCGATTTCGACCATTTGCCGGCGGGAGACAGACAGCGCGCCGATTCTGGTTCTGGGGTCGACTTCGATCTGCAGGTCTTCAAAGATCGACTTGGTCGCATTGTACATCTTGCGCGTATCGATGAAGCCCCACTTGACGGGCAGACGGCCCAGCCAGACGTTCTCCATGACGTTGCGGCGAAGCACCTGATTGAGTTCCTGATGTACCATCGCGACGCCATGATTCAGCGCATCATGAGGACCGGCAAAGCTGACCTCTTCGCCGTTCATGCGGATGACGCCGGCGTCTTTATGATAAATGCCAAACAGGCATTTCATCAAGGTCGACTTGCCGGCGCCGTTTTCCCCCATCAGCGCGTGAACCGTGCCCGCTTTGAGCGTCAGCTGCGCATGGTCCAGCGCCTTGACGCCAGGGAACTGCTTCTCAATGTCAACCATTTCCAGAAGAGGCGCCGGGTTGTGCTCCATACTCATCACCAAACCTATATTACGAATACGGGGAAGAGGCGCTGGAGCGCCTCTTCCCGCGGGATCCAGTGAGCTTAAGCTCGTGTGAACGATCAGCCGGTGACCTTCGCGTAGGGGATACGGACCGAGTAGCCGTCATCCGCCATCTGGTAGTCGGTGCCGTCCAGCCAGGGCTTGCCCAGCGCGCCGTTGATGGCGATGCGAATGTTGGCCTTGCCCATGGCGTCGCCGTCCTGCTTGACGGTGGCGGTCATGCCGCCGTTCTTGATGGACTCGAGCGCGGAGTCAACCGCGTCCACGCCGATGACGACGATCTTGGAATCGCCTTCGACGCCGGTGTTGTAGCTGCTCGCGTTCAGGGCGGCCACGGCGCCCAGCGCCATCATGTCGTTGTTGGCGAACACGACTTCGATCTTATCGCCGAAGCTCGCCCAGGTGGCGGTCATGGAGTCCTGCGCCTTGGCCTGGTCCCAGTTGCAGACCAGGGTCTCGCCCAGCTGTTCGAGCTTCAGGCCCTTGGCGATGGCGGTTTCCACAGAGTACTTCGTGCGGGCGATGGCTTCCGGGTTGTTGGGCTCGCCTTCAAACATGATGTACTGGAGGACGCCATCGCCGTTTTTGTCGATGGACGGATCCTTCGCGTACAGATCGGCAAGGATTTCGCCCTGCATATCGCCGGCTTCACGCGGCGTGGTGCCGATGAAGATGGAGCCGGTGTCCACGACAACCTGCTTAACGGTTTCGGCCGAGGGCTCTTTGTTGTAGAACAGGAAAGGCACATTGTTGGCCTTCGCGATCTCAACAAGGCTCATGCCGGAAGCGACTTCCGCCAAGTTGATGATGACAAAATCAGGCTTGTTGGCGAACATGACGGTGGCTTCCTCAATCTGCTTGGCCATATCGTCACCAGCATCCTGCATGTCGAGGTTGACCTTGATGCCCATCTCTTTGCCGATTTCTTCGGCGTACTTGGTCATGGCGGCGCGGACGGTAGAGCCGTACGTATCGTCAAACTTCCACACGAGGACGCCGATGTTGAGTTCGGTCTTGGCGGGCGTTTCAGCGAAAGCGACCGTCGTGCCCAACACCATGAGCAGGGCCAACAGCAGGGATACGAGTTTCTTCATGGATCTATTCCTCCTTGAGTTATGCTGCGCCGTTTCTCCGGCGCGCATTCCGGGTTCCCATTATCAATCCGTTAATATTATAGTGTAACGGAAGAATCGTTGTCAAGCGGGATCTCACAGGTTATTCTTTCAAAATTCTATCAATGTGCGCTAAAAATATATGATGTCACGGAGCTGAAGCGCTCACCGGCGCGCAGAACGGGGCTGGGGAAGCCGGGGTGATTGATCGCGTCCGGCGGAAACTGCGTCTCCAGGCACAAGCCGTCCCGCTTGCCATAGTTCTTACCGGATTTTCCCGTCCAGTCGGAGGAAAGCATGTTGCCGGTGTACAGCTGCACGCCGGGGAGATCCGTAAAAGCCTTCATCCGAATGCCGGTGGCGGGCGCGTAGAGAGACACCGCTTCGCGGAAGCCTTCGCCATCCACCATGAAGTTATGGTCGTACCCTCCGCCAAACCGCATCGCTTCATCATCTTGCGTATGAGCCAGGCCGGCGCCCAGTCGGAGAGGATTGCGCAGATCCAGAGGCGTTCCATCAACCGACCGCTGTTCACCTGTGGGAATCAGACCGGAGTCGGTTGCGGTATAGCGGCTGGCGTTGACCTGAATCATGTGATCCTCAATGGTGCCGCTGCCTTCGCCGGACAGGTTGAAATAGACGTGATTGGTCAGGTTGCACAGCGTGTCCTTGTCGGAAACCGCTTCATAATGAATGGAGAGCGCGTTGTCGTCGGAGAACGTATAGGTGACCGTCACATCCATGCGGCCGGGGTAGTTTTCCTCGCCGTCCGGGCTGAAGGTGGTCAATTTCAGTGCGTTCTTTGCCGCGTCCGGTTCCGCTTCCCACAGCTTCTTGTCAAAGCCCGCCAAGCCGCCGTGCAGGTGATGACCGTTGGAATTGGTCGCAACCTGATAGTCGACGCCGTTGAGCGTGAACTGCCCTTTTCCGATTCGGTTGCCCACGCGGCCAATCAGCGCGCCCATGTAGCCGGGGTTGACCGGCGCATAGCCGGAGACGCTGGAAAAGCCCAGCAGTACATCGGTCAGTTTGCCTGAAAGATCGGGAACCAGGAGGCTGACCAGGATGCCGCCGTAGTTTGAGATGGAAACCGATGCGCCGGATGCGTTGACGATCGTAAACAGATCTGCCGGGCGGCCATCCGGCAGATTGCCGAATGAAGTTCTGGAGATGCTCACTGCAGATTCCTCCTTTGTTGAATGTATGTGATAGAATTAACGATCATACTATACACCCGCGGAGCGATGTTTACAAGAATCCTAAGGCCGAATTTTTCCGCGATTTTTGGACTATTTACCGGTGTAAAGAATATTTACTTGACAGACTGGAAACCCCGGAGTAAAATAATCCCGTGCTTTTGAAGCGGGGTGTTCTGTGTGGAAAAGCGAATCGCGCTCAACTGGCTGATGGACTTCTACGGGCCGCTTCTGACCGAAAATCGCATGCGCCTGCTCAAGCTCTTCTGCGAAGAAGATTTGACGCTGTCAGAGATGGCGGAAGAGGCGGGCATCACTCGGCAGGGCGTGCACGACGCGCTCTCCAAGGCGCAGCTGCAATTGGAAGAATATGAGCGCAAGCTGGGGCTGGTGACCAGATACCGCCGTCTGGAGGACGCGATTCAGGACTGCCGAACCGCGCTCTCACAGGTGACGCCCACACAGGAAACGCGGGGCGCGCTGGAGGCAGCCAGGCGCGCGCTGGACGCGATCGAGCGCATCGAAACCTGAAAACCGGACGCATGAATCATTGAGGTGAAGCGCATGGCCTTTGAAGGGCTGACCGATAAACTGCAAGCCGCATTCAAAAAGCTGAGCGGCAAAGGAAAACTCTCCGAAGCCGACGTCCGCGAGGCGATGCGCGAAGTGCGCATGGCGCTGCTTGAGGCCGACGTCAACTTTGTGGTGGTCAAGGATTTTATCAAGCGCGTGACCGAGCGGGCGGTCGGCCAGGAAATCCTGGGCAGCCTGACGCCGGCGCAGATGGTCATCAAGATCGTCAACGAGGAATTGACCGGACTGATGGGCGGGACGGGCGCCAAGCTGACACACGCCTCGAACCCGCCGACGGTCTACATGTTGTGCGGCCTTCAGGGCGCGGGCAAGACCACGATGGCGGGCAAGCTGGCCACGATGCTGGTGAAGCAGGGCAAGAAGCCGCTGCTTGCCGCCTGCGACGTGTATCGTCCGGCCGCCATCAAGCAGCTTCAGGTCGTGGGCGCGGCGGCAGGCGTCGAGGTCTTTGAAAAGGGCCAGGGCGATCCGGTCAGGATTGCCAAGGAAGCCGTCGAGCATGCCCGGTACTATGGCCGCGATCCGGTGATCATCGACACCGCGGGCCGCCTGCACATCGACGAAAAGCTCATGCAGGAACTGCGCGACGTCCGCGCCGCTGTCAAACCGCAGGAAATCCTGCTGGTCGTGGACTCCATGACCGGCCAGGATGCGGTCAACGTGGCCGAAACCTTCAACAGGGAACTGGGCGTGGACGGCGTCATTCTGACCAAGCTGGACGGCGATACCCGCGGTGGCGCGGCGATTTCGGTCAAGGCGGTTACCGGCAAGCCCATCAAGTTCAGCGGTACCGGCGAGAAGCTGACCGACCTCGAACCCTTCTACCCGGACCGCATGGCCTCCCGAATCCTGGGCATGGGCGACGTTTTGAGCCTGATTGAAAAGGCGCAGGAGTCCTTCGACGCCGAGCAGGCCGAGGAGATGCAGAAGAAGATC
>CALGYL010000112.1 GCA_937934775.1 uncultured Clostridia bacterium | reverse complement strand
GTTTCAAATCAAGCACACCCGCCTGATGAGGCCCGGTGGCTCCGGGCCGAAACGCAAAACGCGTCGCGGGAAGCTGGCAATGCCGGATCCCATAGCTCCCAAATCAAAAAGGAGGACCACACAGATGTACGAGCGCGAGAACGAACAGGACTTCGAAGAGGTGTTGCAGGACGGCCTGCGGGAACTGATCGCCCAGGACGGCGACTACCGCACAGCGGAAGACCTGTGCTGGGAGAACCTGCGGGTTCAGACCTTCGCCGAGGACGGCGTGATGACCCGCGACAAAGGGCTGGTCATCAGCCTGCCGAACGGCCGCGAGTACCAGCTGACCATCGTACGGAGCCGCTGAAACACGGCTCTGAAATCAAGAGGGGGTCAATCCCGGATTTTGTGTAAAGTCGAAAAGCGGGGGCAAAACGCGAGTCTTAGTAACTTGTAGGATGAGGCGGGAAGCAGGGCACTGCTTACCCGCCTTGATTGCACGGTAGCATAACCCGGGCGGCCTTGTCAAGGGCGGACGCGAAAGCGGCCGCTCACCTGCCCTTGACTGGACGGCCGGGGTATGCTTTCCCGGATCCATCAGGGCAGTCGGTCGGCGAAGAAGATCTCAAGCTGAGAGTGGATCAGCCCCCAATCCTGGCGGCGGCCGGTCCACTTTTTCGTGATGTCCATTGTCGCCAGATACAGCATCTTCAGGAGGCTGTCGTCGGTTGGGAAGATGGGCTTGGCCTTGGTGACCTTTCGGAGTTGGCGGTTGAAGCCCTCAATGGCGTTGGTCGTATAGATGATCCGGCGGATCTCGCCCGGGTACTTGAAGTAGGTGCTCAGCCCCGCCCAGTTTTCCCGCCAGGAGCGCCCGATCTTCGGGTATTTCTTCCCCCAAAGTTCCTCGAACCGGTCGAGCTCGTTCAGGGCGGCCTGCTCGTCCACCGCCGCGTATACGCGCTTCAGATCGGCCATCAGCGGCTTGATCTCCTTGTAGGACACGAACCGCGTGGTGTTACGGATTTGGTGGATCACGCACTTCTGGAGTTCCGTCCGCGGGTATACCGCCTCGATGGCACTGGGGAAGCCTGTCAGCCCGTCCACGCAGGCGATCAGGATGTCGCTCACGCCTCGGTTCTTCAGGTTGTTCAGCACCGTCAGCCAGAACTTCGCGCTCTCGTTCTCCCCGATGTACATGCCCAGTACGTCCCGCCGCCCGTCCATGTCCAGCCCGATCGCGATGTACACCGCTTTCTTGGCGATCTGCCCTTCCGCTCTCACGTGAAAGTGGACCGCGTCCAGGTACACCACCGCGTAAACCGAAGCCAACGGCCGCGCCTGCCATTCCCGAACCACCGGCAGGATCTTGTCCGTGATCCGGCTGATCGCGCTGTCCGAGATCTCCAGCCCGTAGATCTCCCGGATGTGCCCCTCGATGTCCGACACGCTCATGCCCTTCGAGTACATTGACAGGATCTTCTCCTCGATGTCCCCGCTCAGGCTGGTCTGCTGCTTCTTCACCAGTTCCGGCTCGAACTCGCCCTTCCGGTCCCGCGGTACCTTGATATCCACTTCCCCGAAGCTCGTCTTCAGCCTTTTCTCGCTGTGCCCGTTCCGGCTGTTGTCCGTATCCTTGTTCTGGTAATCGTACTTCCTGTACCCAAGCTCGTCTTCCAGTTCCCCTTCCAGCCCGTTTTCCACGAAGCTGCCGATCATGTCCTTGAAGAGATTCTGGATGTCTTCCATTGACCGGATTCCTGCTCCGGCCATCATCTCTCCCAGTTTCGTCCGCAGCGCCCGCTGCTCCGGCGTGATCCTGCTCTTTCCCATACGTAAACCCTCCGTGATGTTTCTATTCTACCACCACTTCCGGTTTACACAAAGTTTGGGACGGTCTCTCAAGAGGAGGTACATCATGAAGCACATCTTTGGCAACACCACCTGCTGGAACATCTTTGACCACGCCGACAACCCCGAGCGGTATTGGGCACTGCAGCGCGCAGGGCTACACGACGCCGCCCGGGCGGCCGCTATCTTCCTGACGCTCCGGCATCCGCTCAGGATGGTCCCGGTGATCATCGCCTGCGCCCGTTTCTAAATCAACCTCAAACCTGATATACTCGCCAAGGAGGGAATCATCACCATGAACTACATCGCATACGGCTCCAACATGGTCCAGGAACAGATGGCGTACCGCTGCCCGGACGCCCGGCTCGTCGGGATGGGCTACCTACCCGGCGCACAGCTGGAGTTCTACCTCCACGCCACCGTGGAGCGCTCTCAAATCAAGGCCGGCAGAAGCTCGGCTCCCACTCGTGTGCCAGTGGCGGTCTGGGAGATCAGCGCGGCGGACGAACAGCGGCTCGACCGCTATGAAGGCTACCCCAGCTACTACATCAAGGCGGAGCGCACGGTGCACATGACGGACGGCTCTGAAATCAAGGGCATGATCTACCTGATGAACCAGAAGCGCGTCGCGCCGCCGACCCAGGATTACTACGAGGGCATCCGGCGGGCATACCAGGAGCTGGGCTTCCGCTCCGAAATCGAGAGGGTCTTGAAGCCCGCGCTCCTTCGCAGCCTGGCGCGTACACCAAGATGAACCCGGCCGCGTTGGCCACGACTACGACGAAAAGCCGCTCTCAAATCGATGGCGGCTTGTAATGTCTGGAGGGCTTTGAAATTCTGCGCCTGTTGCGCCACGTGAGCGCCGATGGCGGAGCTGGGGGGACGATCCGAGTCAACCGCACTCAGCCCGCGTCAAGGGCGGCTGTGCGGCCACGTTGCGAATCATCATAGCGGGATCACGTCGTGGGCGGTCTCGACACCGGCGTCCGTCTTTCTGAACCGCACTAGCAGTTGCCCTTCACAGACCCGGTAGACCGCTTGGAAGGGCTGGAGCCACAGGTGCGTCAGCCCTGGGCAGTGCCGGTATGCTTCGGCGCGGTACGCTTCGAAGTCTTCTAGGCCTTGAGCGCCGAGCCACCGCTCGTAAAGATCCATCAGGTAAGGAACCTGCTCCTTCTGGAGCCGCTCCCACACGATTTCAGCCGGTAGCGCTTTGAAATTGGAGATTGGCCGGCCCTCCTGGAAGAACGCCCATTGGTGCAGCGGCAATGGGTTTCGCATGAAGTCCAGCATCGCCTCGGCGGTCCCGCAATCATCGCAGACATAGACATCCGCGTGGCGGCTGAGCGCATTGCTCGTTACATGGGTGTTCATCACACCGCTCCCGCAGCGGGGGCAGGGTAAGCGCTCCCCAGCCAGTTGCCGGGCTTTGAAATCAAGCAGCTGTTCATTCAGTTCCTTCATTCGACATCCTCCTTCCTGTCAGCTGTGTGGGCTTGCCGGCGCAGGGCGGCGTACTTTTCCTTGTGCTTCGTCGCGGCAGCGTCGTTCGGAAACGCCGCGTGGCCTTTCAATCCGCCCAGCAGGATGCGGCGCTCTTCTTTGAAATCGGCACCGCCCATGCCCAGCCGCAGGAGCCATGACCGCGCGAAGTACTTCTCGTTCTCGGGCTCCTGTACCTGAGCGGTGATGCGGGTCGCTGACTGCGCGGCCTTGATGATCTTGTCGGTCAGCAGGCCGTAGGTCGTCCACCGCATCGGTTGTTCCGCGTGGAATGGGAAGTGCAGGGTGACGTTGCCGCCCAAATAACTGAAGCCGTCCAGTTCGCCGCGGGCTTTTGAATCAGCCAGCCGCTGTTGGAAGGCGGCTATGTCTTCTGGCATGTGCTCCTTCAGACTGTCGATCAGGTTCTTTGAAATGAAAAGGCTTCCAGCTTCCGTCATGCGGTTGAATAGGTATTGCTTGCTGTACAGCATGTGGATCAGGTTCAAAAGGCTCCCCACCGTCATGCCGGGAGCGGGCTCGCTGATCTCCATGTCGTCAATGTCAGCAGGCCCGGTAGCGGCTTCTGAATCAGCTTCCGGCGCGGGTTGCTCCGTCTCCGGTGCCTCCGCCACCCAGCCATGGTTCTGGAAGAATGGCTGCAGCGTGGTCCAGGCTTCCAAATCGTCGGTGACAATCGCCGCGTCCTTTTCCACCTTGACCGGGCCGATGCTGTAGGTGCAGCGCGGTACGCCGTCGTAGTGCGGTTCCAAGTGCAGCCATTCGCCGATGGCCTGGGCAAGCAGTTTGCGCTGGGTGGAAAGTCCGGTTTCAATTCTCATGAAAATGCCTCCTTCGCTTTGGGTATTGACATATACGCTCTAAAAGCGA
>CALGYL010000111.1 GCA_937934775.1 uncultured Clostridia bacterium | reverse complement strand
CTTGAACGGCTGAATCTGCCGCCGGAAGTCCCGTCCCTCGGGCTGATCACCTGTGACAGCGACGACGTGGGCTACACCGCGCTGGACGAGGCCACCAAAAAGGCGGATGTGCGCGTCGCCTACGCGCAGTCGATGTACGCGGGCGCGGCCAACTCTAGCACCGCGCTGGCGGGCGAGTTCCTGGGCATCCTCGCGGGGCCGAGCCCGGAGGAGGTGCGCAGCGGGCTGAACGCGGCGGCGGATTTCATCCGCGGCGGCGCAAGCGTTGTCAGCGCGCGGGACGACGACGGCGTGGTCTACTACGCGCACTGCATTTCCCGCACGGGCAGCTACCTCTCCCAAAACAACCGCCTGCCGGAGGGCGCGTCCGTCGCCTACCTCATCGCGCCGCCGCTGGAAGCCGTGGCGGGGCTGGACGCAGCGCTCAAAGCCGCCAACGTGACCATCGCGGCGTTTTACGGCCCCCCTTCCAACACCAACTTTGGCGGCGCGCTGCTCACGGGATCGCAGTCCGACTGCGTGGCCGCGTGCCAGGCGTTTTCGCGAACCGTTGAGGACATTGCCAACCGACCTTTGGCGGATGAGGAGTGAGTAGGTTGGACGTTACGGCGCTGGGCATGATTGAAACCATTGGGCTGGTAACCGCCGTCGAAGCCGCGGACGCGGGGCTGAAAGCCGCCGATGTACGCCTGCTGGGGACGGATTATGTGCGCGGCGGGCTGGTGATGGTGCGTTTTGAGGGCGATGTGGCCGCAGTCAACGCGGCGGTGGACGCGGGCAAGGCCGCGGCGTCGCGCGTCGGCAAGGTGTTCGGCGCGCACGTCATTGCAAGGGCGGCGCCGGAGGTGTTTTGCATGCTGGCTTCCGATGTGGGGCAGGGTCCCGCGCGCCGCGCGCAGGATGGCTGCGCCCAGTGTGGAGGCTGCGAAGGAGGCCGCCGGAGCGCGGGCCTTCCGAATGGATCGGACGGAAAGCAGGAAGCCGGGAAGCAGACGGACGGTTCGGAGCACCGAGAGCATCCGGAGGAGCGCGGCGGCAAGACGGAGCAGGACGGCATATTGGAGCACGGCGGCAACCGGCCGGAATCGCGCGCCCGCTCCGGCGGCGCGTCTGAAATAGAGCGCGAGCCTTCCGTACCGGGTGCTTCGCGCGTCGCCGCAGACGGGCGGCATGCTCCGATGCCTGCGCAGGAGGAACTGGAGGGCTGGAAGGTGCTCGCGCTGCGTTCGTATGCGCGTACGCTCCCGGACTTCCCGCTGTCTCCCGCCGAAATCCGGTATGCCAACAAACGTGCCCTGATGGATGCGCTGGCCGCATATCGGGCCGGGGAGGTGTAATTCATGGAACTTGACAAGGACCTTGCCTCCGTACAGGAGGTGCGCAATCTCGTCGCCGCCGCCAAAAAGGCGCAGGCGGAGCTTGCGCGCCTTGACCAGCGCCGGATTGACGAAATTGTGCTGGCCATGACCGAGGCCGCCGAGAGAAACGCGGAAACGCTGGCCCGCATGGCGGTGGAGGACACCGGCTTTGGCGTGGTGCGGGACAAGGTGACCAAGAACCGCTTCGCCAGCCGCACGGTGTATGAGTCCATCCGGGATGTGAAATCCATCGGCGTGATCCGGGAGGACCGGGAAAACAAAATTTGGGAGGCGGCGGTGCCCGTCGGCGTGGTGGCGGGGCTTGTGCCCAGCACCAACCCGACCGCGACGACCATCTTCAAATCCCTCATCAGCGTCAAGGCGGGCAACGCCATCGTGTTTTCACCGCATCCTTCGGCGGTGCGCTGCATTGCGCAGACGGTGCGCGTGCTCGGCGAGGCTGCGTGCGCGGCGGGCGCGCCGCAGGGAATCCTCGGCGTCATGACGCTGCCCACGCTGCCCGGCACGCAGGAGTTGATGAAGCGCTCCAATCTGATCCTGGCCACCGGAGGCACGGCGATGGTGCGCGCGGCGTACTCGTCCGGCACGCCCGCGCTGGGCGTCGGGCCGGGCAACGTGCCCGCGTTCATTGAGCGCACGGCCGACATCCCGGCCGCGGTGCGCCGCGTCATGGCCAGCAAGACCTTTGACAACGGAACCATCTGCGCTTCGGAGCAGGCCATTGTGACGGAGGACTGCATCCGGGACGAGGTGATCGCGGAGTTCCGGCGGCAGGGTGGCGTCTTTGTCACCGGGGAGGACGCGCGGCGCATCGAGGCGCTGATCCGCCGCCCCGGCTCCGACACGGTCAACCCGCGCATCATGGGGCAAAGCGCGTTGGCCATCGCGGAGATGGCCGGGGTAAAAATCCGCGCCGACGCGCGCGTCATCCTCTGCCAGCAGGAGAAGGTCGGCCCGGACGCGCCGTTCACCATGGAAAAACTCTCGCCGCTGCTCGCCTTTTTTACCGAACCGGACTGGAAGGCCGCCTGCGAACGCTGCCTGGAGCTTTTACGCTTTGGTGGCATGGGGCACAGCCTGTCCATCCACACAGAAAATCAGGAACTGGTGCGCGCGTTTCTCTTGCAGAAGCCGGTCTCGCGTCTTTTGGTGAACACCGGCTCCACGCAGGGCGGCATCGGCGCGACCACGGGCATTATGCCTTCGCTGACGCTGGGCTGCGGCGCGGTGGGCGGCTCCTCTACCAGCGACAACGTGACCGTGCATCATTTGTTCCAGATCCGCCGGGCCGCGTGGGGGCTGATCGAGCCAGAATCCGTGGCCGGAGGGCCCGCCGCCGAAGCATGTCCCGCCGGGGCAGCGAGCGAGGCGGAGCTGGAGACCATCGTTCAGGCCGTGCTGCGCCAGTTGCGTGGCTTGACATAACCTTGAACCGTACCGGATGATTGAATTGCAAGGAGGAAGAACAGATGAACCGGGAAAAGATCGCGCTGGGCATGGTGGAAACGAAGGGCTTGGTAGGCTCGATTGAGGCGGCCGACGCCATGGTGAAGGCCGCCAACGTATCCCTGATCGGCAAGGTTCACGTGGGCGGCGGATTGGTGACCGTGATGGTGCGCGGCGACGTGGGCGCTGTGAAAGCCGCTACGGACGCAGGCGCGGCGGCGGCGCAGCGCGTGGGCGAACTGGTGAGCGTGCATGTCATTCCCCGTCCCCACGAGGACCTGGAGGCCATTCTGCCGACTCTGAATTCCGCCAACGAGTAATACCAATCCAAAACATTCTTTCTTCGTAGCGCCGGGTCTTTTTCCACCCTGCGGTGTCGCCCTCCGCTTGAAATAGCGCGGCGGCTCCTGCGCTTTACGCTCCTTGCAGGATGAAATAATCCCTCGCCGCTTTGGAAGAAATATTGTTTCGTATTGGTACAACCGTTTCTCGAAAAGGAGTATTCCGCCATGGATATGATTGCTTTGGGGATGATTGAAACCCGGGGGCTGGTCGGCGCGATCGAGGCTGCCGATGCGATGCTGAAAGCCGCCAATGTGAAGCTGATCGGGAAAACCCACGTGGGCGGCGGACTGGTCACCGTGATGGTGCGCGGCGAGGTGGGCGCGGTGAAGGCCGCCGTGGATGCGGGCTGTCCCGCCGCCGAGCGCGTGGGCCAGCTCGTCTCCAGCCATGTGATTCCCCGTCCCCACGAGGAGGTCAACGCAATTCTGCCCACCGTCTAGGGGTTTGGCTGCCTGACGGCTCAAAGCCCCGATAGCCGGATGAAAGGGAGAGAATTGTGCGCTATATCACCGAACAGGAACTGCGCGATACGCTGACCGGGGGGGCGAAACAGACCTACGCCATCCCCTCCGGCGCGAAACTGACCCCGGCAGCGCGGGAATATCTGGCGGATCTTAGGATTCGCCCGGTGGCGGCGGAGTCCGCTCCGGCGGCGGTCGGCAAAGCCGCGCCGCCCGGCACAGGCGTCAAGCCTGAGCACATGACGCACCTGACACCCGGAGAACTGGTGTCCAAGACACACCCGCGCATCGCGCTACGCGGAAAATTGGATTCGCTGGAGGCGGAGATCCTCGTACTGCAGGTGGCGGCGGGCGAGCGCGGCGAAACGGCGCTGATCGCTCCGCTGAACGACGCGCTGCAGCTGACGCGCAGGGTATTGGGCTGCGAGGTCACGGGCAAGCCGCTGAAGGACTGGACGCTGGACGGCATGTCGCCCAAGACCGTGCATGACGCATCCCACAGACCGCAGGATTTCGGCTTTTCCGGGCATGTGCTTCCAGACAGCGCGCAGGGCTGGGCTGCGGCGCAGTGCAACCGCCTGCGCGCGCTCTGCCGGGAAGCGGAACTGGCCGCCAACGTCGCCTTCTTAGGCGGCGGGAACGGGTGCGAGCGCGTGGATCTGGTGCTGGCGCTGAATCGGCTGTCAAGTTTCTTTTACATACTGCAACTGCAGGCCATTCGGCGGCGGGGGTGAGCAAAATGGATCGCGTGGCGATTGAGCGGGTGGTGCGCGAGATGATTGCGCGCATGGAGGCGGAGCCGGCGCTTGCCCCGAATGGGACGGCGGCGGATGGCCATACTGGCGGCCGAATGATCCCCGGCGCGCGGGGTTCGGGGATGGAAAGCGGCGCATCCGGGGTTCCCGGGGAGGGCGCCATCCCCGTGGAGATGTCCGCGCGGCATGTGCATCTCAGCCGGGAGGATTTGCAGTCGTTGTTTGGCGTAGGAGATCTGCCCAACCAGCGCGCCATTTCCCAGCCGGGTCAATACCTCTCTAGCCTTCGTGTACGGCTGATCGGCCCCAAAGGGGTTCTGGACAACGTCGCAGTACTGGGCCCTGTGCGCGGCGCGACGCAGGCGGAGATTTCCGCCACGGACGCGCGGGTTTTGGGCGTTTGCGCGCCGGTCAACCTCTCCGGAGACCTCGGCGGCGCGGCCACGGTGTTTCTGCAGGCTGGCGACAGGCTTCTTGAGCGCGCTTGCGCCATCATCGCGCGGCGCCATGTGCACATGACGCCCGAGCAGGCGGAGGCCTTTGGCGTAGCGAATGGCGAGGAAGTTTCGCTCGCGGTGGCGGGTTCCCGGCCGGTCATTCTGACGGGTGTGGTCGCGCGCGTTTCGCCGCTGTCCGCGCTGGCTTTGCACATCGATACGGATGAAGCCAACGCCGCCGGAGCATCGGGGAGCACGGTCTGCCGACTGGTGCGCGTTCCGCACGACGCGTTCGCGCCCGGCGCGCGGACGGCAATCGAGGGCTCTGCGCGGAGCATGCCTTCCGGGAGCATATCCACAGGGAGCGCTCCCGTTGAAAATCCTTCCGCCGGGAGCACGCGCGGTCAGATGGGAGCAACGCCAACCGCAAGCGTTCCGTCCGGATCGGACAGGACCGCGCGTGGTATGGTTTCGATGCCATCGGAGCACGCTTCCGCCCCGTGCGGACAGATTGCGCTGGAAGGCAAACTGATCTGCGAAAGCGCCGTGCTCGCACTCCCCAAAGAGGGTGTGGCGGCACTTCGCCTGAACAAAGGCCAGCTGATCACGCCGCTGGCCGCGGACGCGCTCCGGGCGCGCGGGATCACGCTTCTTAGGGAGGAACGCGCATGATTATCGCCAAGGTGGAGGGAAACCTCTGGGCAACCCGCAAGGAGGAGTCGCTCGTGGGCCGCAAGCTCATGGTGGTGCAGCCGATGAACCTCCTGGGCCAGCTGCAGGGCGAGTGCTTTGTGGCGGTGGACGCGGTGGACGCGGGCATCGGCGACATGGTGCTTGTGGCCACCGGCAGCGGCGCGCGCAAGGCGGTGGGACAGGCGGAATCCCCCATTGACGCGACCATCGTCGCGATCATTGATTTTCATGAAGTCCAGCGTTCGGGGAACAAGGAATGAAAGCGCTTGCACTTTTACAGTCCGGCGGCGTGGTCGGCGGCGGCGGCGCGGGCTTCCCGACGTGGAAGAAACTCTCCGCTCCCGCGGAAACGCTCGTCATCAACGGCGCGGAATGCGAGCCGCTTCTTCAAAGCGACCAGTACCTGATGCTCCGCCAGGCGCAGCGGCTGGTCCGGGCAGCGCTGGCGCTTGGGGAGATCGTCGGCGCCGCCGGCATCGTCATCGCGCTGAAGGATCATTACATTTCGCAGCGCGCGGCGCTGGAGCGCGCGGCGCAGGGCCTGCGCGTCGAGGTCCGTGCGCTGCCCACCGTCTACCCCGTGGGGGATGAGCAGTCCGTGGTGTTTGAATGCACGGGGCGGGTTGTGCCGCCCGGGGGTCTGCCTGGATCGGTCGGTTGCACGGTGGTGAGCGTCTCCACGGCGCTGAACGCGCTGGCTGCGCTAGAGGGCGTCCCCGTGACCCGGCGGCTGGTGACCGTGGCAGGCGAGGTGCTCAGGCCAGGCCTCTATGAGGCGCCTGTGGGCACGCCCGTGCGCGAGGTCATCGCGGCGGCGGGCGGCATGACGGTTACGGACGCGCGCGTGGTGCTCGGCGGGCCGATGATGGGCGCGCTTCAGCCCATGCACGCGGACCCGGTGGTCACGAAAACCTGCGGCGGAATTCTCGTGCTCCCGGCGGAGCACCAGCTGGTCCGGTTTGCCCGGCTGGAGCCGGAAGCCATGCGCAGCCGCGCGCGCAGCTGTTGCATTCAGTGCCGCAGCTGCACCGATCTGTGCCCGCGCTACCTGTTGGGGCATCCGATCTTTCCGCACCTGACGATGCGGGCGTTCGGCATGGGCGCGGAGCCCGAGCCTTCGGCGGCCCTGTGCATGGAGTGCGGCGTGTGCGAACTCTTCGCCTGCCCCATGGGTCTGAACCCGAGGCGCATCCAGCAGCTTGCCAAAAAGGAGCTTCGAACGCTGGGGCAAAAACCGGCGTTTTCCATGGCGGATCAGCAGCGTGAGTACCGCCTGTGGCGGCAATTGCCGTCTGGCCGGCTGGCCCTGCGCCTTCAGCTGGATTCGTACGCTTTCCCCACGCCGGACACCGCCGCCGAAGTCCGGGCGCACACGGTTCGCATTCCGTTGCGCCAGCACATCGGCGCGCCCGCGGTCTCGCTGGTTCGGGTGGGCGACCGGGTGCGCGCGGGACAGGAAATCGGCTCGATGGCCGAGGGTCAGCTGGGCGCGTCGGTGCATGCGAGCATCGCGGGCGTGGTGACCGAAGTGGCGGAGGCGGTCACCATCCGGGAGGAGGCGGCGGAATGATTTCTTTGGGACTCCTGGAATTGAGCAGTATCGCCCGCGGGATTGAAGCGGGCGACGCGATGCTGAAGGCGGCGGACGTATGTCTGGTCCGCTCGGCGACGGTATGCCCGGGCAAGTACATCGTCATCATCACCGGGGAAGTGGCGGCTGTTGCGGCCGCCATGGCGGCGGGCCGTGCCTGCGCCGCCGCGTTTTTCGTGGATGATCTGGTGATCGCAAATCTCGACGAACAGGTGACCGCGGCCCTCAGCGGCTGCACGGTGCCTCCGGCGGCAGCCGCGCTGGGCGTGATGGAGTTTTTCAGCATCGCGGCCTCGGTGGTCGCGGCGGACACGGCGGCAAAGGCGGCGGAGGTCTCACTTTTGGAAGTGCGGCTGGGGCTGGGCATCGGAGGGAAATCGTTTGTGACGCTCACGGGCAGCGTCTCGTCGGTGCAGGCTGCCGTCAGCGCGGGGGTCAAGGAAGCCGCCGCGAAGGGCATGGTGGTTTGTACCAGCGTGATTCCCTCGCCTGTGCCAGAAATCTTCCGGGCGATGCTGTAGCGGACCTGCGAGGGACGCGCCGTACCCACGGCGGCGTTGGGGTGCCCTTTTTGACGGTCTGAAATTGCGCGCGGCGATCCCATCGAATATAAGGAAGTGCGACGAACATGCCACAGTGGGTATACGGACACCGGGGCGCGAGCGGTTACGCGCCGGAAAATACATTGGAAGCCTTTGAACTGGCCGCGCGCCAGGGCGCGCACGGCGTGGAACTGGACGTGCACCTCAGCCGGGACGGGGAACTGGTGGTGGCGCACGACGAAACCGTGGAGCGCGTTTCGGACGGGACGGGCCGGCTGTGCGACCATTCGCTTTCCGAGCTCAAACGCCTGCGCTTTAACAAAACCCATCCGGAATACCCAAACGCGCGCATCCCGACGCTTCGGGAGGTTTTTGAGCTCTTCGCCCCGACCGGCGTCATGGTCAACGTGGAACTGAAAAACAGCCTGATCGACTACCCCGGTCTGGAAGTGCGCTGCGTGGATCTGGCCGCGCGCATGGGCATGACGGAGCGGGTGCTCTATTCTTCGTTCAACCACCACAGCCTTCTGCGCATGAAGGCCATCGATCCCTCGCTTCCCTGCGGAATCCTGTACGAATGCACCATGGTCAAGCCTTGGGAATACGGCCACGCGCTCGGCATGAACGCGCTGCACCCGCATTTTTCAGAATTGCAGACGCCCGGCGAATGTGATCATGCCCACGCGCTGGGGATGGAGGTCAACCCCTGGACAGTCAACGAGGACGCGGACATCCGGATGGCGTTCCGGGCCGGCGCGGACCGGCTGATCACCAATTATCCGGATCGCGCGCTGGCGATCCTGGCCGCCATGGACTGAGTCCGCCGTTCCCACCGGAGGAGAGAAGCGTACCGTTTAAGGCGGTCGCAAGGCGCGCGGACTGCCGCGCCCGCAATGGAGATGAACGTGTGAACCGCCCTGAATGCACTCTGATGTGGCTAAACCCCGTCGCCATGCCTGTGGAAGAACTGATCGACCGGTATTACCGGCCGGAGCACCTTGCCCCGATGTGCAGGCAATGCGGAAATTTCGGCAACAACTACGCCTGTCCCCCAACGGGAGAGGATATGCTGGCCCTCATGCGGTCCTTTGACCGCGTGCGCCTGTATGCCGCGCGTCTGCCCATGCCGCCCACCCTTGCCCGCTCCGAGGCGAGCGCGTTTTTTGAGCGGGGGATGGTGGCCTTCAACCGCAGGGTACTGAATTTTGAGGCGGAGTTGCCGGGAAGTCTCGCCATATCTCCGGGGCAGTGCGTGCGCTGCGAACGGTGTGCGCGGCGGGATGGACTGCCCTGCCGCTACCCAGAAGCGCTCAGGTATTCGCTGGATGCCTTTCTATTGGAGATCGCGCAGATGTCTCGGGAGCTGTTTGGGGTCGAAGTCCAGTGGTTTAACGACCAGGCACCCCCGTATCTGACCATGATGGGCGGCCTAATGCTGCCTTCGGGATGCGGGGCCTGAAGGCGAAAGCGCGAAAAGCCTGAGAACAGGACGACGGCCCCGGTGCCGGGCCTGGAACGGGCAACACCGCCACACAGCGCTTCTATGCGGGACGCGGAGTCCCGCCTTTACGTGGAGCCTGGAATCAAACCCGCAATGGATCTGCCTGCGCAATCCGGCCGCTCATACGGATTTCGCGACGCCTGACTTTTTCTTCCGCTTCAGGATGGCTCCTCAGGCGAAGAATGGATACAAGTTGTCCCATTTTCATTACGAAAGGAGCTTGCCGGTGGATAGCGTCCGTGAATTGACATTGCTCGCCGTCTTGATACGGTCTTTTTTGTCAACGATACTTGGGGGCCTGATCGGGTTGGAACGAGGCATGAAAAACCGTCCGGCGGGGTTGCGAACCTATATGCTGGTCAGCCTGGGTTCGTGTATGGTCATGATGACCAACCAGTACATCTGCCAGATCTTCGGTACGGGTGATCCCGCGCGAATGGCTGCACAGGTGGTCAGCGGCATTGGCTTTTTAGGCGCCGGAACCATCATCGTGACCAGCCGCAGTCAGATCAAAGGGCTTACCACGGCCGCCGGCCTTTGGGCCGCCGCCGCGATGGGCTTGGCCATCGGCATTGGATTTTACGAAGCCGCTCTGATTGGCGCCGCGCTGATTTTCTTCATCCTGTCCGTATTGCACGAGTTTGACGACCGCATGCGCAAGCGTACCAGGCAGATGGAAGCCTATATTGAGCTGAAGGAAAATGTGCCGCTTGGCTACTTTATCCGCTATGTGCGCGAAAATAAAATTGAAAGCAGCAATATGCAAATTCAAAGCGACCTTGCCCAGGGGGAAGGAAATGTTGCATTTGTGGTGACCATCAAAGGAATCGGCAAACAGACCCACGAGGAGATCATCCACATTCTGAGGAGCATGGATGGCCTGGCTTATATGGAAGAACTATAACGCTCTCCCTGCGGGCGGAGGGGCGAATCACCACCAAATGATTCCATAAGGAAACGTACGAATACGCCGGTTGCGCGGCAAAAAAGAATTGTGCCGGTGGAAGCGAATGAAGGAGAACGAGACTTCATTCACAGTTCGATGCCAATCCAAAACAATAATGCGTCGTCACAACGGCGCATTATTGTTTTGAAATTGGTATTAGGGCGTGTCCGGGAATGAATAGTGCTGCATAATCAAGCGAGCCAGATCGCCAGCGTGTGCTTCATTTCGCTGTACATCGAGGGCTTTGAGCAGCACATCGACCTGATGGGCCGCAAGGGCTTTCCGCTGGTGTTTGAAGAAGAAAAGGGCTTCGAACGTTACGCTTACTTCGATACGCTGAAGGCGCTGGGCTTTACGCTGGAAATGAAGGAGCGCGTTCCCGGGGCGTAACGTCCGCGAGAGGATGATTGACATGCGCAGAGTCGGGCTGGGCATTATCGGCTGCGGCTTCATCAGCGGAATCTATCTTCAGAACATCCAGTCCCTGTTTCATAACCTGGAGCTGGTGGGCGTGTGCGACGCGCTGCCCGAAAAGGCGCAGGCCTTCGCCGATGCGTACCATGTTCAGTGCTTCCCGGATATGCGGGCGCTGCTCCGGGACGGGCGGATTGAGCTGGTTCTCAACCTGACGCGGCCCGCCGAGCACTTCGCGGTCTCCCTCGCCGCGCTCGAAGCGGGGGAAGCACGTGTACGGCGAAAAGCCGCTGGCTGCCTCGGAAGCCTTACGCCTGATGGCGGAAGAGGAGAAGCGCGCCCTCGTGATCGGCTGCGCGCCAGACACCGTGTTGGGCGCGGGGTTCCAGACAGCGCGCCGCATTCTCGACCGGGGCGCGATCGGCGAAGCGGTCGGCGCCAGCGCGTTTCTGATGCTGCCCGGCCACGAAAAGTGGCACCCGAACCCCGATTTCTACTATCAGCCCGGCGGCGGTTCGCTGATGGACATGGGGCCATACTACCTGACGGCGCTTACGCAGCTGCTCGGCCCGGTGGCTTCCGCTACCGGCATGGCGCGTGCGCCCTTTTCCACCTGAACCATCCAAAGCGGCCCCAGGGCGGGGGAGCGGATTCCGGTTAATGTGGACACGCACATCAGCGGGCTTCTGCGCTTTTGCTCCGGTGCGATCGCGTCGCTTACGAGGAGCTTCGACGTACAGGCCGCGCAGCTGCCGTTTATCGAAGTATACGGCGCGCGGGGGACGCTGTCCGGGCCGGACCCCAACACGTTTGGTGGGCCGGTCAGGGCCTGTCCGGCGGACTCGGCGGAGTTTTCGGACCGGCCGCTGGAATTCCCCTTCACGGAGAACAGCCGCGGACTGGGCCTTTCTGACATGGCCGACGCGATCCGGACCGCCCGCGCGCCCCGCGCGGGCGGTGGTATCGCGCTGCATGTCCTAAAGACGATGCATGGAATTTTGGAAAGCGTCGCGCGCGGCGTTACGGTGCAGATTGACAGCCGGCCCGAACGCCCCCTGCCCATGCCCCCCTGTAGCCGGATGGCCTGATCGCGCGGGCGCGTTTCTTGCGCATCCGATGTCCGCGCAGCGGGGGGGGCGAAGGCCCTGTCAAACGGCCTTCGCGCGCACCCCGGCAGCCCGCGTCGCCGCCGGAGACGGCCAATGCGCGTATCATCTCCAATCGATCATCATACAATTGTATACCTTCCAGCCGGATCGCCCTGACATCCAGAGGGGCCTTCCGGCTGTTTTGGCTGCGGCGGGATACGGAAACCGGCAATTTGGCGTGTTGAATGGAATGACCGGGCGCCCTCAGCGGTCGATCGCGCCGTCTGGCCGACCGGGATGGACGAAGCACACCCGGCGGCGACGAAACGCTGTGCAAGTTGTGAACGTGCGATTACTGATTGTGAATACTGCCTTTACAAAGACTGCACGCTGCGATAGTGTGAATTTGAAACCGCGTGGTGGGATGGGTCTATGGGGAGGGAAATGCGTATGAAGCGGGGCATTTGTCTGGTTTTAGTGCTTTTGGTTGCGTGCCTGTCGTTGGGCGGTGTCGCATACGCCGGGGACGTTAAGACGGCTGTCGCGCTGGGCGGCGTATCGGACAGCGCCATGACGCGGGCGGCGATGGAATCTCTTCAGAACCAGCTCAACAGGAATCTTCCGATCAACGGCTTCGTGGGCGTCAAGGTCGCGTTCTCCGTAAAAACGCCGGGTCCGGCGCCCACATCGATCTCGCTCGCCCCGATGCCGGATACGCTCAATACGATGGCATCGTTTAATCTGAATGGATTTACCAACGCGTTTTGCTACAGGCATCCGGTTCTGGTCAAGCCGACGCCCGCGAACGCAAGTGTTGTCATCAGCACTGTAACGGTGGAACTCGTCTCTGGAACCGGCAAAGTTTCAGATTATGCGGTATCGGATATTTCGGGCAGCGCGTGGTTCATCTTTGCCAAGAAGGCGGGCAAGGTCAAGGTGACCGTCACGACCGACAACAACAAGACGGCCAGCAAGGTCATCACCATCACGGATAAACTCATTCCCATGAAGTCGCTGACGCTCTACACTTCGGAAACTTCCAATATTAACTACGTACCGGCGGCGAGCAAGACGCTGTATCGCCGCAATGATGGCACACTGTCCCCCTTCCTGCTCGCAGTGCTCTCCAACCCGTCGTCCGCCTCCTATGGCGGCGGCACTTCAGAGTCTGCCACCGTTTTCTCGCAAGGGGTGGCGTATACGAGCAGCAACGACGACATCGCTGCGGTCGACATCGGTTATGGCGACGCCCTGGTCTATCCAAAAATTCCCGGCGCCGTGGTGATTACCGGCAAGGCGTACGACGGCGGCAAAGCCAAGGCGACCATGAAGCTGACCATCAAAGGAGAACCGGTCACGTCCATCCAGATGAGCGACATCGCGCTGCAGGTCGGCGCGACGCAGAAGGTTGAGCCGATGGTCAAACCGAGCT
>CALGYL010000110.1 GCA_937934775.1 uncultured Clostridia bacterium | reverse complement strand
TCAGTTCTCCTGTTCGCACTGCTGATTGGCGATGCCGCAGGAGGTCTTGCAGGCCGACTGGCAGGAGGTCTGGCATTCGCCGCAGCCGCCGGTCTTCGCGCTTTCGGTCAGATCGCGCGACTCAAGGGTGACGATTCTCTTCATGATGATGCATTCCCTTCGCTCAATGTGTCGTTTCCATATATTATAGGTCATGGGGGGCGTTCTGTCAACCGCGGGCGGGAAGCTTTACAGGGGGCGCGGCATGGGCGAAGAAAGCCAGATCAGGAGCGCTTCTTCGCGAGGTAGTGGGCGATGAGCATGAGTATGATTGCCAGCGTCAGGCCGATGATACCCCCCCCATGCGGGGCCGGAGTTGATGGTTCTGACATTTTTAAAGCCGCCGTAATCGTGTTTTGGGTTAGGCCCGACGGAAATGGATTCACCGATGAGGAACGAAATGACCGCAAGGCCGTTCAGGATGACGGCGATGCGCACGTTTTTCTGGGGCCTGGTCAACGCATACCATAGCCAGGCCGCGATGGAAACCGTGACAACGCTGATGATGATGGTGGGGAGGGCCAGTACAAGATCTCTTTCCGTGATCATTTATTTGCTCCTCACGGATGTTTACGGAGCGCTTTGCGCGGATGTGCGCCGTTTGATATCCATATCCTTCCGTAACCGTGAATCTGACATCAGGAAGCGGATGAACCTGTGTTGTCAGACCGATCAGCCGTCCCGCACCACCCATAATAGGCCCTCTGCCGGACAGCCCCGAAGCGTAACGCCCGACCGGGCGTAGCGCGCGGCTTCCCGGAGAAAGTTCTCGTCCACCCACTCGCCCGGCACGATCAGCGGAACACCCGGCGGATAAGCCCAGGCGTATTGCCAGCTGATCCGGCCGAGGGATTCCTGAAGCGGCAGCGCTTCCCGTGGTTTTCGGGAAGCCTGCGCGATGGTCATTGCGCGGACCGGCAGGGACGGGGCTTCGAGGGGCTCCGGGGGAACGGAGGCGCTCTGGCAGCTTCTGTCGATCACCCGAAGCGCCGCCGAAAGCGCGGGCAGCGCCCCGCCCGGCTCGGTAAGGCCGGTCATGGCCAGCGCAAAGTCGCAGGAGGCCATCTCCAGCTCGATATTGTGGTCTGTGCGTAGGGCCTCCATCAGCGCGGGGCCGGTGAGGGCGGCTTGGCGGGTGGAAATGAGGATCTTGCTCCGGTCAAAGGCGCGCATGGCGGGGCTTTGAGGCGCGCCGTGTCCCGGAAGCGAAAGGCGCGAAAGGCCTTGCGCTGCGCGGTCGAAGGCGTCAAGCCCTGCGGCCCAGGCGTCAAACAAGCGATCTCCTTCCCGCTCGATCAGCCGGACGCAGCCGTCGATGGAGGCCATCAGGAGGTAGGACGGGCTGGAGGTCTGGAAAATGGAAAGCGCAGCCTGAAATCTGGCCGGGTCCGCCAGCCCGCCCACGTGGGCGATGGCGGTCTGTGTCAGGCTGGGGAGTGTCTTGTGCAGGCTTTGAATCACAATGTCCGCGCCCGCCGCCACCGCGCCGCCCGTGAAATGGGACGAGAAGCCAAGATGCGCGCCGTGGGCTTCGTCCACCATCAGCGGAACGCCCTGCGCCGATGTGACGCGCCGGATGGCCGCGATGTCCGAAACCGCGCCTTCGTAGGTGGGGCTGGTGACGACCACAAGCCTTGCATCCGGGTTTTGTGCCAGCGCGCCTGCCACTGACTCCGGCGAGACGGACCCATAGACGCCCAGCGCTTCGTCAAATTCCGGCAGAATATAGGAGGCGCCCAGTTCCATCAGTTCCAGCGCGTGATAGACCGACTGGTGCCCATTGCGCGCGACGATCACCCGGTTGCCCGGCGCTGTCGTGGCGCGAACGCCCGCCAGAATTCCGCAGGTGGAGCCATTCACCAGATAGAACGCGTGCTGGCTGCCCCAGAGGGCAGCCGCCCGATCCATCGCGTCCTTCAGGATGCCGGAGGGATCGTGCAGGTTGTCGAAACCGTCGATCTCGGTGATGTCCAAGCGCGCGCCCAGCCTGTCCAGATAGCGCGCCGCGCCGGCGTTTCGCTTGTGGCCTGGCATGTGCATAGCGCGAACGTCCCGGTCGGCGTAGCACTCCAGCTTTTCCAGAAGCCCTTCGTCCATGCGGTTTCCCTCCTTCCCGTGGCTCATGATACCATCCTCGCGCCCGCGGCGCAAGCCCCAAACCGCGGGGATTGCGCGCGGTGAAATTGCCCGCGATTGCCCTGCATCCGTACCGCTTTCCCGTTGACAGCGCCCGCCCGCAAAGTGTATGATGCGTATGGAGCTTGATGCGTTACCACGGCATGGAAAGGATTGAGGTGCGTGCGCTACCCGAAGATCTACCTGGCGATTGACAACTGCTTCGCTTCCAAGCGCTATACCGACCCGTCTGACTGGGCGAGGGTGATCCGCGAACTGGGCCTGACCTACGTGGAGGCCAGCGCGGACAACGAGTGCGATCCGCTGTACTCCGGCCCGGAATACATTGCGTGGTGGACGGGCGAAGTCAAAAAGGCAACGGAGAAACATGGCGTGGTCGTGGCCAACCTGTACTCCGGCCACGGCACCTATGCCACGTTGGGGCTTGCCCATACCCACCCGATCATCCGGGACAGATTCCTGAACAACTGGCTCAAACCCATGGCCAAGACCGCGGGGGCGCTCGGCGCGGGGTTGGGCTTTTTCTGCCACGCG
>CALGYL010000109.1 GCA_937934775.1 uncultured Clostridia bacterium | reverse complement strand
CTCACGCGGTTTCCCAGCACGTCCACCTTCGCCCAATCCCCGTCAATCGACACCACCACGCCCGCCGCGGCGACGCACATACAAATCACCTCGATGCGATAAATGCCTGCCCCAGGCTGATTCCACCGTCCCCCGGCGGCACCTGACGGTTGATAAATACCCCATACCCGCGGGCTCGAAGCCGCCCGAGGCACATCTCCGTCAGCAATCGGTTTAAAAATACACCGCCCGACAGGGCCACGTCCCGGATGCGATACCGTTCACATAACATGGCGCAAACGCGCTCCACCATGTCCGCGACCGCCTCGTGAAAACCCAGCGCAAGCGCCGCGCTATCCCCGCCCGCGGAAAGGCTCCGGATAACCGGCCGCCAGTCCGCGATCAAACGCCCGTCCCGTTCCGACAGTTCAAATTGGAGTCTCGCGGGTTTCACACCCGACCGGCCGGCCAGCGCCGCTTCCCGCTCCATCAGGATGGCGCACTCGCCCTCGTAACGGTTTTCCCGGCAGATGCCCAGAATGGCCGACGCCGCGTCAAACAGTCTGCCCATACTCGAGGATTCCACAGCGTTGATCTTCAGCGCCAGCGCCCGTTCCAGCACGTTCCAGCCGGGGTAGTCCGGCGAAACGCCGCTCGCCGCCTGGTAACAGGCGGCTGTCTTGGAAGCGTCCCTCATGGATTCGTCCCCGCCCGCCATCAGGACAGGCAGAAGATGCCCCGCCCGCTCAAAAGCCCCGCCCTCACACAGAAGGAACTCGCCGCCCCAGACGGTACCGTCCGTGCCGTAGCCGGTGCCGTCAAACGCCGCGCCCAGAACGCAGCTCAGGCCGTGCTCCGCCATCACCGAGGCGATGTGCGCGTGGTGGTGCTGGACGAATGCGACCGGAAGGCCCGTCTCCCGCGCGAAGGACGTGCTGAAATAACGCGGATGCAGATCGCAGGCGGCGGTTTCCGGCCTTGCGCGAAGCAGCCCGAGCAGATTCCGGGTTATATCCCCGTACCGCTCCAGACAGCCGGCGTCCTCAAGATCCCCGATGTGCGGCCCCACATAGGCGTAGCCGTCCTCCAGAACGCAGCAGGCGGCTTTCAGATCGCCTCCGGCGGCAAGCACATGACCACTTCCTGAAATGGGGATGGGCAGCGGCACATAACCCCGTGCGCGGCGCAGAATCTGCGACACGCCATCAATCACCCGAGCCACCGAGTCGTCGAGTGGATTTTCGATGAGCCGGTCGTTGGTCAAGACGCCCGATCGTTCGCCGGGCGCAAACGCGCGCATCCGCGCCTCGGTATGGAGAATCGGCTCACCGCTGACGTTTGCGCTGGTCATGACAAGCGCCTGGACACCGGAGGCCGCCACCGCATCCAGAAGCAGGATGTGTACCGGCGTATAGGGCAAAAAGCAGCCGTACTCCAAGCTGTCCTGCGCGACGTTTTGGCTAAACGAGGGCGTTTTGACTGGCAAAAGTACAATGGGCCGCTCGGGGCCTGTCAGGAGCGCGCGGGCGACGGAATCAACTTCGCAGGCCGATTCGATGCTCTCAAGATCCCGGAACATCAGCGCGAAGGGCTTCTGTTCCCGGCCCTTCAGCGCGCGGAGGCGCGTAACCGGCTCCGCCTCCGGCAGACAGCACAGGTGGTAGCCGCCGATCCCCTTGATGGCGACGATGCCGCCGCTCAGGATATCCCGCGCGGCGCTTCCGATCGGGTCCGCCTGCTGAGCGCCCGCCCGCAGATACTGAAGAATCGGGCCGCAGTCCGGGCAGGCGACCGTCTGCGCGTGGAAGCGTCGGTCCTCCGGGGTTTTATACTCCCGGGCGCAGGCCGCGCACATGGGAAAATCGCCCATGGTGGTGCTCTCCCGGTCGTAGGGCAGCGCCTTCAGAATCGAATAGCGGGGGCCGCAGACCGTACAGCTGATGAACGGATGCCCGAAGCGTCGGTTTTCGGGATTGCGCAGTTCCCGGACGCAATCGTCGCAAATCGACGCATCGCAGGGGATCAGCGAAGGCAGCGCCGTGCCATCCGGCACGCCGCTGCTGGGAAGAATGCAAAACCCCCGGGCTTCAGTGGGTGAAACCTGCGCTTCATCGATCCGCAGGATGGTGAACTGCGCCTGAATACTTTGAATCATCCGGTCGATCGCGGCAGGATCACCCTCAAATACGCATTCGGCCAAGCCGCCCGCGTTGCGAACCCAGCCCGCCACGCCCGCTTCCACGGCCAGCTTTGCGACCGTGGGCCGAAAACCCACGCCCTGCACAAGCCCGGAGAAGACTACGCTTCGGCTTGCGCGCGGTGGTTGAGCCACGTTGCCACCTCTTCGAAGCCCTCGCCGGTGCGGGCGCAGACGCGGAAAACCTGGACGTTCTGATTCAGCGCGCGCACGCCCTTCAGGTAATACGCTTCGTCAAAGTCCACATGCGGAGCCAAATCCACCTTGTTGATCAGGATCACATCCGCCTTTTCAAACGCCAGCGGATACTTGTAGGGCTTGTCGCTGCCCTCGGTCACCGCGGTGATCAGAAGCTTGATGTGCTCGCCGATCACGAACTCCGCCGGGCATACGAGGTTTCCGATGTTTTCAATGAAGAGGAAGCCGTCCGTAAGGCCGATGGCGTCAGCCGCGTCCTTGACCACCGGCGAATCCAGATGGCACGCGCCATGGGTGTTGATCTGGTGGGCTTCGATGCCCAGCTTCTTCAGCTTTTCGGTGTCGATGTCGGATTCGATGTCGCCTTCGATGACGGCGGCATGGCGGTTTAGCAGCGGGATCAACCGGGTGAGCGTACTCGTCTTTCCCACGCCCGGCGCGCCCATCACGTTGACGCAGAAAACACCGCTCTGCGTCAGCGCCTTGTTCAGTTCCGCCGCCAGGTCGTCGTTGCGCTTGTAAATGGATTCCTGAATGTCAATCTGGCTCATTGCGCTACCTCAATCGCTTTCACATAAAATTCCCGCCCGATCTCGGTGGGCCGACCCTGGCCGCCGCAGGGGCAGGTGAAATCAAAGGGCTTTCGCTCAAACAACCGGCCGCAGGATTCACAGCGGAGCATAGACCGGACCGTTTCAAACTCCAGGCTTGCCCCCTCGCAGAGGCTGCCCGCGCTGATCAGGTCAAAATACAGTTGGATGGAGTCAGTCATATAGCCGGACGCGTCGCCAACCACCAGTTGAACCTTGGTGATCCGCTCCGCGCCGCGCTCCTTCGCCGCCTGCGCGGCGATCTCGATGATCCGCTGGGTAATGGGCAATTCGTGCACGGTCTTCCTCCCGGTCCCCTCGCGTGAAGGGAACCTGTCCAGATAGTATACCTGCGCCGCCGCGCGCTAAATCGTCCGAGGCGGACGTCAGTCAAAGCGCCGGGTGAAGATCTCATCCTTTTCCAGCAGGCTTTCAATGGTGTCGAAGCCCAGTCGGTGCAAAAGCTCCACCACATAGGGGTTCTCGGCGGGCGTCAGGTAGAGCGCGGCGTCGCCGTAGGCATCGACCGCCTTACGCCCTTCCTCCGCTGGCGTCACCGCGCGGGGGCCGCCCACGCAGCCGCCGCGGCAGCCCATGCCCTCGTAAAAATTTCCGCCGCCTTTTCCGGCCAGGATGTCGTTCATCATCGCCTTGCAGGCGGGGATGCCGTCCGCCTGCCGGGTGTGCACCGTGATCTCGCGATCGGGGCTCAGCCGCCTCACGGTGTCCTTCACCGCCTCGCTGACACCGCCCGTCCGGGCGTAGATGCGCCCCGCGCGGGAGGCATGATCCTTATCACTCTCCTCCATCTTCGCCGGGTCGATGCCCAGAAGTTCGAAGATGGACTGCATCTCGCTGAAAGTCAGCACATAGTCCACCGCGCCCACCAGATCCTTTTCCCGCGCCTCCGCCTTTTTGGCAAGGCAGGGCCCGATAAACACCGTCACCGCGTCCGGATACATGGTCTTGACCGTCCGAGCGCAGGCGACCATCGGCGACACGGAGCCGGGTACGTGGGGCATCAAATCGTGGTATATCTTGCGGATCATCGCGATCCACATCGGGCAGCAGCAGCTGGTCAG
>CALGYL010000108.1 GCA_937934775.1 uncultured Clostridia bacterium | reverse complement strand
ATACTTGAAATTGAAAGCTTGGGATTTCGGCCAGAAGAAGTCTCCATCTCCATATTTGTCCTATTTATGCCTGCAGATTTTTGAAAGATTGGAGCAGGCCGTTACATCACAAGAAGTGTTATAAAACGAGCGCAGAAATTCTAATCTACACGCAAGGTCCTTCAGCGCCCATCACTGATGGGCGCTTTCTTGTGAACTTATTGTCGGAGGCGTGATATGAACAATCCCTTTGCCCGGTTATTCCGCTCCCGTGACAAACCTCAAAACATTGTCAGCGCGGCGCCCGCCTTCTACTTCGGCTCCAGCGGCTCGGGCAAATCTGTCACGGCCCGGTCGGCGATCCAGGTTTCTGCCGTGTACGCCTGTGTGCGCGTGATTGCGGAAACCGTGGCCAGCCTGCCGCTTCATGTCTATGAGAGCACAGAATCCGGCAGCGTGAAGGCGGTGAACCATCCGCTGTATCGGGTGCTGCATGATGAGCCCAATGCGGAGATGACATCCTTCATCCTCCGGGAGGTGATGCTCTCGCATCTGCTGCTCTGGGGGAACACCTACTGCCAGATCATCCGCACAGGCCGAAACCAGATCGCTCAGCTCTACCCGCTGCAGCCCGATCGTATGGAGGTGGACCGCGACAGCCGCGGTTCGCTCGTCTACACCTACACCACGACGGACGGCAAGGCTGTGAAACTGGCGCCGGAAGAAGTACTGCATGTGCCCGGCCTCGGCTTTGACGGCATCATGGGCTACAGCCCCATCGCGCTGGAGCGGAACGCGATCGGCCTTGGGATTGCCGCGGAGGAATACGGCAGCAAGTTCTTTGCGAACGGGGCAACACCCTCCGGCGTGCTGACGCACCCGAACACAGTGAAGAGTCCCAAGGCGCTCCGGGAAAGTTGGAATGCCGCGCACGGCGGTTCCGTCAACTCTGGCAAAGTCGCCATTTTAGAAGAAGGCATGAAGTTCGAACGGATCTCCATGCCAAACAACGAAGCGCAGTTTCTTGAAACGCGGAAGTTCCAGGTGTCGGAAATCTGCCGGATCTTCCGGGTACCGCCCCATCTGGTGGGTGATCTGGAGCACGCCACTTTTAGCAACATTGAGAACCAGTCAATTTCGTTCGGTGTTCATACCATCCGCCCATGGCTGGTCCGCATTGAGCAATCCATGAACCGAGCGCTCTTTTCCAAGACGGAAAAGGAGCGCTTTTTTGTACGGTTCAATATGGACGGGTTGCTGCGGGGCGCGTACAAGGAGCGCATGGAGGGCTATGCCATCGCCCGGCAGAACGGCTGGATGAGCGCCAATGACATCCGCGAACTGGAGAATTTGAACCCGCTGTCGGATGCGGATGGGGGCAACACCTACCTCTGCAACGGTAATATGGTCCCCATCACCGAAGCAAGAAAGGAGCCTTCAGATTGAAAAAGTTCTGGAATTGGTCAGCCCCGGACCGGCAAGCGACGAACGACGGCGAACGAACGCTGTACTTGGACGGCGTCATCGCGGAAGAGAGTTGGTTTGACGATGACGTCACG
>CALGYL010000107.1 GCA_937934775.1 uncultured Clostridia bacterium | reverse complement strand
ACGCCAGCGTCATTCTTCGCAGGTACGCCCAGAGCTATGGGGAGGCAGGCATCGTCTGTGAGAGAAACGGCCGACAGCTTCCCTTCGGCGAACTTGTAAAACAAGTCGAGCGCCCGGAAAAAGGCGGCATGGAGGAAAGCACGTAATCTTAGCGGGCTGTCAGCCTCCGCATCGGGACAGGAGGTGAAGACAAGTGGCGAAGCGAGGCCGAAAGCCGAAACCTACGGCGCTGAAGAAGCTGGAAGGGAATCCCGGCAAGCGGCAGCTGAACGATTATGAACCACTGCCGCCCACCTCGATGCTCAGGTGTCCGAACTACCTGCTGCCGGAAGCCAAAAAAGAATGGCGCAGGCTTGCGCCCGCGCTGATTGATATGGGGGTGCTGACGGTTGCGGACGCCGTGCCATTCGCCGCGTACTGCACCGCCTTCGCCCGGTGGCGAGAAGCCGAAGACTTTATCACCAAGCACGGCGCCATCTACAAGGACCCGAAGGGCTTTGCCCGCCCCAACCCGTATGTGGCGATCGCGGCGCATCAGCTGCGGGAGATCAAGTCGTTGGCGGCCGAGTTCGGGCTGACTCCGGCCAACCGCACGGCGATCATCGCCAACGCACTGAGCATCGCCAGGGGCGTCAAGGACCCAATGGAACAGATCCTGACGTCAAGCCTGGATGACACCATTGTGGTAGAAGGCGGCAGCAACTTTCTTGAGGATGATCCCGACGATACAAGAGAAGGAGGCGAGTGATGGTGCAAAACGCACAGAACGGCTGGAGTCCGGCGATTGAAGCCATGCACGCCCAGGGCATAAGAGTATTGCTCATATTCGGAACAGAAACAGAGGAAAACCGCGCGAAACTGGCGGACGCATGCAGGAATATCGAGTGCATTGAAAAGATCGAGCTTCGTCTCAAAGAACTGCTCGAGGCTTGCGAACTTGCGGCGTTTACCGGCAAAGCATGGCAGGACGCTCAGAAGCAGATGAATTGTCTTTTCAAGCGCACCCGCAAGTTCCAGCGGGATACCTATGAATTTGGTTGGTCTCCGCTTGCCCGGGTACTTCTCGTCCAGAAGTATCGCCGCCTGAAGCTCCGGGATCAGAAGGAAGTGTCTGAAAACAACCCGATGGAGCGCTTTCTGCGCGAACACTGTACGCTGGGCATGGATCCGCAGGACCCGACGGCAGATGCGCAAGAT
>CALGYL010000106.1 GCA_937934775.1 uncultured Clostridia bacterium | reverse complement strand
ACGCAAGAACCCACCCTTCGCTGCTCGATAAGTGGGTTCTTTGACAGCCTGAGGCCGGCCGGGACACGCATGTCCCGGCCGGCCTGATGAAACTTGCTGTGGGTTATGCGCCGAAGTTTTCGATCTTCGCGGCGGTCTTCCACTCGTCCAGCGCCTTGGTGAAGGCATCGTTCTGCGCAGACTTCAGCGTCTCGCTGTTCAGCGCTTCCTTCACGTCGTCGTAGGCCACGGGGCCGGTGGGAACGTCTGCCTCGTAGCGGATGATGTGGTAGCCGTAGCTGCCCAGCACCGGATCGGACACGTCGCCCACGGCCTTCAGCGCCAGCGCGGCGGTCAGGAACGCCTCGTCAAAGGAAGCGCCCTTGCACACGTAGTAGCCGCTCGTGGCGGTGGCGGCGCCCGTCTTCATGCCCGGGTCCTCGCCGTAGGTGTCGATCAGGCTCTGGAAATCTTCGCCGGCCTTGATCTTCGTGACGACCTCGTCCACCTTGGGCTGCGCCTCTTTGATCAGCGCGTCCAATTGGGTCTGGGCGTCCGTCTTGTCCGCGTCGGTGGTGGCGGTGTCGGCGATCTTTTTCTTGAGCTCGTTGATCTGGTCGATCTTCTCGGGTTTGATCAGGATGTGCTTGACGGTGCGGACGCCCGCGGGCGCGTAGTACACGGTGGTGCCGTTGAGCTTGGCGGTGCAGTAGGAGGCCGGATCGGCGTCATAGGACGTCTTCTCATCGGCGACCTTCTTGTCATAGGCGGCCTTCACCTGCTCTTCGGTGACCGTGATGCCGCCGGTGACGGATTTCTGCACGCGGGACAGGATCTCGCTGAGCTTGTACTGCGCCTTGAACTTCTCCAAGGGGTAGCCGGCCTTGGTCAGATACTCCTCGGCCTGCTTCTTGGCGTCCTCTTCGGTGGCGCCGCTCTGGGTGTAGTAGCTGGCATAGGTGGTCACATAGCTGGCGTAATCATCCTCGGCCTTCTTTTCGATGGTCGCGATTTCCTCGTCCGTCAGTTTGTCCAGGCCGAGTTCCGTCGCCTTGTGCTGCATCAGCTTGAGCTGGATGGCATAGTTGAGCGCCTGCTCCATCAGAAGGGAGTGCACGCTGGCATCCGTCACATCCATGTAGGCGGAGTACTGGCTGGCGATCATCTGGTAGTAGCCGTCCACATCGCTGTAGAGGATGTTGTCTCCGTCGACGGACGCCACGATCTTGTTGGGGTCGGGCGTGGGCGTGGGGGCGGGAACGGCGGTTGCTTCGGCGGCGGCAGCGGTTGCTTCAACAGCGGCAGCGTCGGGTGCGGGGGTGGTTTCGGGCGCCGGAGTCGCCTCGGGCGCTTGGGTGACCTCCGCTGCAGGCGCCGGGGTTGCGGCCGCTTCACAAAGCGCGCCCGCGGGCAGCATGGCGACGATCAGCGCGAGAACCAGTACAAGAACTTTCCTCATGTTGCAATGCCTCCAATTTGATGCGAACAGGCGACGTTCCAAGGGCGGCCTGTTTATCCATAGACGAAAAACCCGTTCGAAAGGATGCAGCCGTTACGGGGCGACGGTTGCGGTGGGCGCGGGCGTAGGTGCAAGCGTGGGCGCGGGGGTGGGCGCGGGGGTGGGCGTCGCGGCGGACTTGCTCTGAAGCTGCAGTTTTTCGATGGTGGTCTGCGCTTCCTTCAGAAGCTTGTCCTTTTCATCGATGATCATCTGAAGTTCGGCCTTGGCCTTGTCAACCGCTGCGGTCAGCTTGGCTTCTTCATCTTTGACGGCCTTTTCCACGGCGGCTTTCTGGTCGGCTGCGGCCTGGTCCAGCACGGCCTGCTTGTCGGCGGCGGCCTGATCCAGCGCGGTCTGGTGGTCGGAGAGCGCTGCGGTCAGCTTTGTTTCGCCATCCTTGACAGCCTGGGCCACGGCGGCTTCCTGATCGGCGGCGGCCTGATCCAGCGCGGCCTTGCTCTGGGCGGCGGCGTCGGTCAGCGCCTGATCCTTCTCGGTGATGGAGGCCTGGGCCGCATCCAGATCGCCCTTGACCTGAGCGAGCGTGTCATTTGCCAATTTCTGACTGTTGTTCAGGTTGACGCAGAATACGACGGCGACGATCAGCGCGATGGCAAGCAACAGGGACACCAGTTTCCACGCCTTCATTTGCGAGCCCCCCGATATTTTGTTTTTCGCGTGTGACACGCCATAAATTATAACACAGGCATAACCGATTGAACAGAGGCGCAATCAAAAAAAGCGGGCCGCAAAGCGTCCCACAGCCAAAACGAGCGAAGTTTGCCACATTGTCGTCACGCCGCCAAGGGCGTTGTTTCCTTATATAAGAAATATTAGGACTCCGCTCTTGTCCGCAGGGCTTCCGGCGCAAAAAAAGGCGAGCGGCAAAAGCCGCCCGCCTTTTTCAGAGCGTGATCTTCAGCTGATGATAAACGACTTGATTTCCTCCATCAGGTCATCGCAGTCATCGTTGTACACTTCCAGCGTGATGGGCCTGGAAAGATCCAGGCTGAAGATGCCCAGGATGGATTTGGCGTCTACGACGTGACGGCCGGCGCGAAGGTCGATATCGTAGGGATGGCGGTTGACGATGTTGACAAACGTCTTGACATTCTCGGCCAAACTCAGCTTGATGTTGACAGCGCGCATGTTGATCCCTCTCTTACATCCTCATTGAGGCCGCTGGATTCAATATACAACCCGGCTCTGCATGTTTTCAAGCAGGATTCTGTCATTTACTTATTTTTAATTTGCTCGCGCCGGAGAATCGCCGGTACGCGGAAAAAAAACGTTGACACGCGCCAAACCGTTTGATATAATACCATTCGTCGGTCGGATGCGGCTGTTCCAGCGGTGTCCGGTTGACTCTTTGCCGAATAGTGTAACGGTAGCACCTACGACTCTGACTCGTATTGTCTAGGTTCGAATCCTAGTTCGGCAGCCATCGGGCCTCCATGGTCAAGCGGTTAAGACGTCGCCCTCTCACGGCGAAAACTGGGGTTCGAGTCCCCATGGAGGTGCCAAACGCGAAGCCCCTGAAACGTTTGTTTCAGGGGCTTTGTGCTTTTTCATCCGCGCAGATGGCCGAAACGTAAAAAAATGCCAAATTGTGCCGCGCGGATTCCCGAGGGAGTCCGCGCGGCACAATTTGGCTATGTTCTTCCGAGTCTGGGGGGCTCCCGGCGTGGGTCCGGCGCTGCGCTCCGGCGGGCGCTTACAAATCCTTGGAGAAGCACACGGAATCGGCCCGCCCGACGTATTTTCCGTAGTTTTCGCACACCCGGTATCCGTTTGACAGATAGAAGCGCACGGCCTTTTCGTTGACTGTGCCCGTCTCCAGGATGATTCGGGTATAGTCGAGTGCCGCGGCCTCCCGCTCCAGGAACTCCAGTACCTGTTTCCCGAAGATTGCCTCTATCCCTTCTGCCTTGTACCGGCTCACGATCTTGTTCACCGATGTGTGGCACAATCCGCTGATCTTTGCGACTTCTTCGCTTCGCATTCCCTCTATCGCTTTCAGCTTTAAGACCATTAGCCGCTTATATACGTGATTTGTATGGCTCTTTGAAAACTCTTCAACTATCTCTGCTCGTTCACCCTCTGTAAATGTGGCTTTCTTGACGTTCATCCATTCTCGCCTCCCTGTTCCTATTCTATCACAGGTTGACATATATAGAGGGTAATTATTATTTTGGATCGATATAAGAAGTCTGTTTTCCTAAACTCTTCTTTCTATTCCCATGCAACACAGCAGTTCCCCATTTTGCTTTTGGCTGCATACATCGCTTTATCAGCGCATTTGAGCATGTCCTCCCCTGATTTGGCAACCTCATTGCCGCAAATCCCTATGCTCAGCGTAAGTCGGATACTTATTTCTCCCCCAAAATGCACATCCTTCTTATTGGCGGTTTTTAGGATTCGATCAGCAATTTCCATGGCTTCTTCCTTGTCCACACCCGGGAGAGCAGCCACAAATTCGTCACCGCCGATGCGCGCAATGGCATCTTCATGACGCAGCACTTCTCGTAGAATATCCGCGAACGCCTTAATCACCCGGTCACCGCAATCATGGCCAAACGTATCATTAATGCCTTTGAACTTGTCCATATCCATCATCAACACTGAAACGCACTCGCCTGTCAGGTCGGATTCTCTTAGCCTTCTTTCGAACGTTTCCATAAAGCTGTCTCGGTTCATCAACCCCGTCAAGCTATCCATCTCAGCTTTCATCTTCAAAGCGGATTCCTGCATACGCAGAACCGAAACGTCTCGCATGATCGTTACCGATCCGACCGGCGTTCCCCGTTGAGGTTGCAAAGGGTAAACCCTAATGTGAATAAAATAGTGGTCTTTATTCACTTCTGTCTCACCGGCAATGCTGTTTTGAGTCAGTTCCACCCAGTTGGAGTATTCCTTAAAGACTTCCCCCATCTTCTTTCCTGTAAGCTTTTCCTGAATCCCGAAAAATGAACTCAGAAGCTGTACGGCAAAGGGGTTCATATCCACAATCATCCCTGAACTGTCCGTAACGACAATGCCCAAATCCATCACGTCGAACACCTTATCCCTGGCGATGGGGGAAACACGAAAGAAGTTATTTCTATACAAATTATAGGACAAGATCAAGCCGCCGGGCAGGTAGATCGTAACAATGGGAATGTTGATGCTGGTACCTTCCAGAAATACGGTTTTTAAAAACCCGAGTAAAAAGACAAGCCCAATTGCAAAGAGGATTAATAGTACCTGCCGTCTCAAATTTCTGGAAATCTGTCTGGAGAACGCAAAGAGAATCACCAGCGAAAGAAACGCGAGAATATAATTGTACGCAACAACAGCCTTCCCAACATTTGTTAGGTGGACGGACAGCGCCTTCCCAAATAGTGGGCTGGAACTGACAACATAGCCAGTACGAATAACATGGGTCGATGAATCCATGAAAATCAACACGATCACAACAACTGGAATAATCAGCAGAAGAGGCAGGTATTTTTTCAACCGGTCGTACCGGGCGTAATCCACAGCAAAATAGACGCAAGCCACGGGAAGCAGGAATACGCCAATCTGCTCAATATTCCTCCACAGAAGCATGCCCTGTTCGGAAGGCGAAAGCATTTCCATCAGAGAGCCCATCGACCATATCGTCACTAAGAGAATTTGCAATAGAAATGCCTTTGATCCTGCTACACTGATATTTTTCGCTGCATTGACAGAAACCGTAAATAAGAGTGCCAACGAGCACCCGACTATGAAAACATACGTAATCTCCACGAGTTGTCTAACTCCTTCCATTCTGTCCCTTTGTTAGCCCACCATGCAGAATAGACGTATGCACTTTTCGGCAAAGTAAAGCCCAGCACCTGCTCAAGCCCCGAAAAAATCATGTTTCTCTTGTTCCAACCTGAAGTCATACCAATGAAGAGTATTATTTACCCCAAAGGGACGAGGAATTTTCGAGGCAGAACAAGGAGCCTTCCGCTCAAAATAGCAGCGCTATTTTGAGCGGAAGGCGACACTGTTTTGCGCGAAAAAACCCGGCTCGACGGGTAAATAATACTTGGAATTGGTATCAGCAAGAATTCATATAGCGGCGTGTATACACTCATGAGAAGACCTCCAAATAAAAACGGGGCGACTCAGTTTCAAGAATACCCAGTATAAGGCAGGCTGTCAAGCGTTGAGAATAATTCTCACGCATTATCAACCAATCGTCTGATACCAAGTAAAAATTTGAATTGCTCCAAAGGACTGAAAGATTTTTGATGCAGAACAAGGAGCAGGAATGAGGCGACCCTTCGGGATACGCCTTCGGCGTGAAATGCAGCGCTACGCCAAAGTGGAGGGCGACAAAGTTCTGCGCGAAAAGATTCAGGCCAACGAGGAATTCATACTTTGGATTGGTATGAGTGCCCTGAAAAGGCGTGTAGGCGGGCTGCAGCGTTTCTTGGGGTTTCCTTTCGGTCTCGATGCTCCTGTCACCATCTTCCCGGCAACGGGTCACGCCGCAAGACGAAAGAGGATGATACGCTTCGTAATCTCAGATTTCCTTTTCCCGCCGCGTACCCGCGGGCGGCGCGAAGAGGGCCAACCTCTCCGGCTCATTCAAAAAAGGCTGCCGCGCCGACGTTTTTACGTCGGTGCGGCAGCCAATGCCAGCATATCAGGTGACGATTTGCAGGAAGCTCGGGATGATCTCGCCTTCGTAATAGAACAGCCCGCGGCCCAGCTGATCGGCGTCCCATTCGCGCTGGGGGTTATCCGGGTAGGCGGTGTATCCGCCGGCATAGACCTCGATCCGGTTGCCCGACGGCTCCCAGAAGTAGATGGTCTGCCCGCGCGTAATCGCATGCCGGGTCGGGCCGATGTCCTTTTTCAAGCGATGGATGGCGATCAGGTCGGCAACCTGGCCCACATGGTTCCAGTCCTGAAGCAGGAAACCGACGTGATGGATCTTGCCGGGCCGGTCATATTCGACAAAAGCCAGGTCATGGGGCTTGTTGGAGCTGGTAATCCAGGTCGCCAGGCGCTTGCCGTCAGGCAAGTTGCACACTTCGGGCACGAACATCCGCAGTACCTGCTTGCAGAACCGCTCCGCCTCTTCGATGCCAGGGCCGTACAACAACATGTGGTCCAGCCGCTGCACAGCCATGCCGTGGGGTTGCTCCGTCCAGATATCCGGGTTGCGGAGGCCGGGACCTTTTTCCGCCAGCGCCACCTCGCTGTAGATTTCAAAGGTGTGGCCGGTGCAGATGGTAAAACGGTACCGCTTTCCGAAGCCGGGCTGATCGGTTTCCGCGGGAACCTCCTTCACAGGGTAGCCAAATTCTTCAGTCTCCTTCGCCATGCGCTCCAGCGTTTCGGCAGAGTCCACCTTGAACGACACGTAGTCCAGGCCCGACTCATCCGCCAGCCGCAGCGTGACGGAATGGTGGTCAAACTCATCGTAGGTCTTGAGGCACACACGGCCGTCAGAAGTTCTGCACACCTCGTTGAGGCCCAGAATGTCCTTGTAGAATGCGAGGGTCTTGTCCAGGTCGAGAACGCGAAGCTGAATCAGTCCAGGGCGCAGCGTTTGGTTCAATGCCATGGTTTTCTTCCTCCTTCTGGTCGTGAGGTCTCCCGTCTGTTACCGGTTCGATCATTAGGTCCGTAAGCGGTCTTATGCAACAGAGAAGCACGATGCCGTTTCGCGCATCCTCCGCCGTGATGTGCGCGCAGCTCATTTTCTTGAACGCGAGGTATTCCCCGGCTGTCACGCGCATCCGGCACACCCCGCATCCGCCGCCGAAACAACCGCAGCGTACCGGCCCGTCGGCCATTCGCATGGCCTCGTAAACGCTCTCCTCTCCCCGGCAGAAAAAGCTTTCGCCGGATGAGAGAAACACGCGGCAGGTACCCAGTTCAGCGGCGCCGCTCGGCGAGATCATAGGCGACATCGATGATCAAATCCTCCTGTCCGCCCACCATCTTGCGGCGCCCCACCTCCACGAGAATGTCCCGGGGCTCCAGTGAAAACCGCTTCGCCGCCTCGAAAACATGCAGGAGGAAGCTGGAGTAAACGCCCGCGTATCCAAGCATCAGGGAACCGCCGTCGATGATCTGCGGGCGCAGCATGATGGGCGCGACCGACTGTTCCGAGGCGTCAATCAAGCCGTAGAAGTCGAGGCCCGTCGGAATTCCTTTGCGCTCCAGCACGCCCGCAAGTACCTCAATCTGCGTGTTGCCCGCGCCAGCGCCCAGACCGCGCAGAGTCGCGTCCACATAGGTTGCGCCGCCCTCGATCGCGGCGAGAGAATTGGCAACCGCGAGGCTCAGGTTGTTGTGCGCGTGGAAACCCACGGGGATGCTCACCGCCGCGCGCACCGCTTCGACCCGCTCCTTGACGCCGTTTGGAAGCAGCGCGCCCGCTGAGTCCGCAAGGTTGATGTAATCCGCGCCGTAGGATTCCATCTTTTTCGCCTGCTCCGCGATACCTTCCGGCTCAAGCATGTGCGTCATCATCAGAAAACCTACCGCCATCATGTCCATCGATTTTGCCGCGGCGATGTGCTCCTGACTCACATCGGCCTCGGTCACATGGGTGGCCACCCGAACGACCTTCGCGCCGCAGTCTCTGGCGCGCTTCAGGTCCTGAATGGTGCCGATGCCCGGCAAGAGCAGTACCGCCAGCTTTCCGTGCCGGATCTCCTCTGCCGCGGCGGCGATCAGCGCAAACGAATCCTCCCGGGAAAATCCGTAGGTGTAGCTGGAACCGCCCAACCCATCCCCGTGAGAGACCTCAATAATCGGCACGTTGCATTGGTCCAGCCGCGAAGCGATCGCGCGCACCTGCGGGATGGAAAATGTGTGCCGCACCGCGTGGCTCCCATCCCGAAGCGTCGTATCGACGATCGTTAACGCCCTTGCTTCCTTCATCCTTCCACCTCCTTCCTATCCAGTTCCCATGCGATCCTCTCCGCCGCCGCCACTGCCGCGGCGTTCATAATGTCCAGATTGCCGGAGTATTTGGGCAGGAAATCGCCCTGCCCTTCCACTTGGACGATCACCGTCACCTTGTCGCCCTCCATCTGAGGGGGTACGCGCAGCGTATAACCGGGGACGTACTTCTGCACCGACGCCACCGTGTCCATGATGGAAGCCCGGATGGTTTCAAAACCCACGGAGACATCCTTGACACGTACCATGACTGTGTCCGTCATCAGGATGGGCGGCTCTGCGGGATTGAGCACAATGATGGCCTTGCCCGTCTCCGCACCGCCGACGACCTCCATGGCCCGGCTGGTCGTCTGGGTAAACTCGTCCATGTTGGCGCGGGTGCCCTGTCCCGCGCTCTTGGAAGAGATCGCCGCGACGATCTCGGCATAGGCTGCGCCCGCGACGCGGCTCACCGCAGCGATGATGGGGATGGTAGCCTGCCCGCCGCAAGTGACCATGTTGATGTTCCGCTCCCACTTGACTTTTTCCAGATTGACAGAAGGCACGCAGTAGGGGCCGATGGCGGCGGGCGTTAAGTCGACGGCGATGATTCCTGCCGCCGCAAGCGCGGGAGCATTGATGTTTCTATGCGCTCCGGCGCTGGTCGCATCGAACGCAAGACGGATTTCGGGGTTCGCGCACACGGCCTTGACACCCTCTGTCGACACTGGCACACCCAACTTGGCGGCGCGCCGAATGCCTTCAGATTCGACGATGCCCGCCATCATCGCCATTTCCAAGGTTTCGCTTCGGAAAATCTTGTACATAAGGTCGCTGCCAATGTTCCCTGGCCCTATGACCGCCACCTTGAGTTTGTTCAAAACAAACACCCCTTATGATAGTCTAAAGAAACCACACCGCCTCTTTGCAGGTTTGTCTGCATAAAGAGCCGCCAGGAATGACAGGTGCAATTGTCTCGATGGATTAAATTCTCCGCGGCCGCAGGACCGTATTTTTCAGATGAAGCGCGCTTCCACGCTGCCCAGCGCGGTAAATTCCGCCCGGAACTGATCGCCCTTTTTCGCCGCCGGTGCGGCGCTGAACGCGCCGGACAGGATGATCTCACCTTTTCGAAGCAAAACCCCGTACTGGGCCAGACAGTTCGCCAGCCAGGCGACCGACCGGCACGGATCACCCAGCACCGCCGCGCCGCTTCCCTGCCCGATCAACCCTTCGCCCTCTTTGAACATCCGCATTTCGATCCCGCTCAGGTCGAGCTCCGCGATGGGAACCCGACTCGCGCCCAGCACATACCGTCCGGAGGAGGCGTTGTCGGCCACCGTGTCAGGCAACTTGATGCGCCAGTTCTCGACGCGGCTGTCCACAATTTCAAACGCGCAGACGACATAATCGGTCGCTCTTCGTACATCCTCGGGCGTGACCTGGCCGCCCAAGTCTTCCTTCAATACAAAGGCAATCTCCGCTTCGATTTTAGGTTGAAGCAGCGCCTCCGCCGGAACGTCCAGCGCACATTCCATGCTCTGGAACAGATGTCCGTAGTCCGGCTCGCGGACGCCCAACTGCTTCTGGATGCCGGGAGAGGTCAAGCCGATCTTCTTCCCGGAAATTTTCTCACCCTCCGCAAGCGAACGGCGGACATTTTCCATCTGGATGGCGTAGGCATCTCCCACGGTCATCCCGGGATACGTCTCCGTCAGCGGGGCGATGGGCGTCCTCTCGCGCAGTGACCGGAACAGATCCGCCGCCGCAGCCTTCATCATGTCGCTGTTCATGGGTGGCCGCTCTCTTTCTGAACGTAGGGCGGATCAATCGTGAGGAAATTGTGTACCAGGACGGCAAACTCCTGCGTTCGCTCGATCTGCGTCCAGTGCCCACACTTTCCAAACACATGAAGCTGAGCGTTTTCAAGCATCTGAATCAACTTCATCGATGTTTCAAGGGGAATCACGCGGTCTTCGCGGCCATGGACGATGAGCGTGTGGTGTCGCACTTCTTTCAGGTAAATCTCGTTCTGGGCCATGGCTTCTACGCCGCTCTGGCGCGGCGCGGGAAACATGGCGGAGAAACTCTCCTGAAAGCCGGGCTGCATGCTGCCTTCATAGCGTCCTCGGGCGAGCTCCGACGGCATCATCTTGAAGTTGTAGGCGAAGATGCCGATCAACTCCTGCATGTTGGCAAGCGACGGCGTGTAACCCCATACCCGGTCCAAGCCGTAGCTGAGCGGAAAGCTGACGCCCATGCTGCCCATCAGCACCATTTTGCGCACTCGGGCCGGATGTTTGACCGCCAGCGCCAGCGCCAGCGCGCCGCCAAAGGAATTGCCCACGACATCTGCCTGCTCGAGGCCAAGCGCATTCATCAGATCGATGACCTGGCGCGTCCAGACGTCCATATTGTACGTCATGCCCTCGGGCCTGTCGGTATAGCCGAAGCCTACCAGGTCCGGCGCGATGATCCGGTGATCGGAAGAGAGCAGGGGGAACACCTTGTTCCAGTTCGCCCAGGCTGATACACCGGGGCCGGACCCATGCAGCATCAGAAGCGGGAATCCGGTACCCACGTCATGATAATTCGTCGCAAAGATCCCCGTGATCACTGATTTTGCGATTTCCGGTCGCTGTGCCATGGCGCATCTCCCCTTTTCATTGTCGCTGTCCAATTGAATAAATGCTTTCGCTTTGGATTGCCTTGCTGATTTCCGAAGCGATGGCCGTCACCTGTTTCTTGGCATACTCCAGCCGCTCACCCGACATGTTCGCCTGGATTGCCGAAACACTGACCGCATATTTCACGTTTTCCCTGCTGTCAAAGATGGGTGCCGCGATGCAGCGCAGACCTTCCATGATCTCTCCATCGTCCATCGCAAACCCGCGCGCACGGATCTCCGCAAGTTCCTTTTCCAGCGCCGGGATCGTTGTGATCGTCTTAGCGGTGAAGGCAGGTAAACCGTGCTCCCGGATGACTTGTTTCACCCTGGAAGGGGGCATGTATGCCAGCATCGCCTTGCCAAGGCCCGTACAGTGCAGCGGAAGTCGCCGGCCAATGTCGGACACGATTCGGATCAGGTGCAGCGAATCCAGCTTTTCCAGATAAAGCACTTCTCCGCGATCTTCGGTGGCCAGCTGCACCATCTCCCCCAGATCGCGGTTCAGGCGCTGCATAGAGGGCAGCGCCAGCGAGCGGATGTCCGACATGCCGCCCATGCGTGCGCCCAACTCAAAAAACCGAACGCCCAAACGGTACCGCCCGCTCTCTTCGGATTGCTGCGCGTACCGGTATTGTACCAGCGTGGACAGCAGCCCGTGCACCGTGCTCTTGGGCCAACCGAGTGTTTTTGAAAGATCGGTCAGCGAATGCTCCCGCGGCTCATGCGCCAGTGCTTCCACCAGCAAGAACGCCCGCTCAACCGATTTCACATGGGCCGATGAATTTTCGGAATTTGTCATAAAACTCATGCTTTCTGTGGTTTTCGGAGCGTCACTCAATTGTTTCCGTAGCAAAATCATAACACTTCCCCACACCAAATACAAGCAAATCATTCCCAATTTTAGAATAGTGGTTCCCATATATCGAATTCTGTCCATGCCCATTTGCGTAAAAAAACAGACGGCGGGTCAATGACCCGCCGCCCCAGACCATCAACAAAGCCTCGTTCTTCTTCATTCGCTTCCGGCGACCAGTGCGCC
>CALGYL010000105.1 GCA_937934775.1 uncultured Clostridia bacterium | reverse complement strand
GATCAGCCTCAGACGGTCCGCGGCTTCCGACTGACACCCGCCTACGCCAAGAGCGAACACATCGCGCTGGCAAACAACCGCGTGAAGACCCTGCATGTGGAGATGTCGGACGGCGCGGCCTTTGACTTCACCGTCGAACCGGATGTATCCGGCGACCTGTATGGATGCTACGCCGCCTTCGCCTTTGACGCGGCCCACGAGGTCACCTGGATCAGCCTTCAGGTGACGGACGTTTACCCGGGCGGCAAGTACACCGATACCTGCATCAGCGAGGTTCAGTTGTTCTAGATATGGATTCATTATGAGCGCTGGGGAACGCATCCTCTGGCGCTCTCTGACCAATGCGGCGCACGGAGGCGAAGACCTTGCCCTTCTCCATCGTTCGGGACGACATTACAAAAATGCGCGTCGACGTCATCGTCAACGCCGCCAATCCGCAGCTGCAAATGGGCGGCGGCGTGTGCGGCGCGATCTTCCGCGCGGCGGGCGAGCGGGCGCTGCAGGAGGCCTGCGACAGGATCGGCGGCTGCGAAACCGGGCGGGCGGTCGTGACCGGCGGCTTCAACCTTCCCGCGAAATACGTCGTCCACACGCCCGGCCCGGTCTGGCGTGGCGGCGGGAATGGCGAGGAGGCGCTGCTTCGCGCCTGCTACCGGAATTCTCTTCAGGCGGCGCTGGAGGCGGGCTGTGAGTCCATCGCGTTCCCGCTGATCTCCTCCGGCATTTATAGCTATCCCAAGCAGGAGGCGCTCCGGGTGGCATCCGGCGAATTTCGCGCTTTCCTTCAGACGCATGACATGGACGTGTACCTGATCGTGTTCGACCGGGAGGCGCTGGATGCGGGCAGGCGGCTGCTGGGCGATGTGCAGTCGTTTATCGACGAGCACTATGTGAATGAGCGCGCGCCGCGCTTTCGCGCGCTGCCGGAGGCGGAGCGCCCCGGCCGGACCGGGCGCAAGATCGAAGCCATCTTCATGGAACAGGATCTGGATGCGGGGAAAGCCTTTTTGCCGATGGCCGCGCCGCTGCCCAGCCTGGACCGGGCGGTGGGCAATCTGGACGAAGCCTTTTCAAGGACGCTGCTCCGGCTGATCGACCGGAAGGGCAAATCCGACGCCGAGGTCTACAAGCGCGCCAACATCGACCGCAGGCTGTTCTCCAAGATCCGCACCAATCCGCACTATACGCCCGGAAAACGCACGGTGCTGGCGCTGGCGGTGGCGCTGGAACTGCCTCTGGAGGAGACGAAGGACCTTCTGGAACGGGCGGGCTACGCGTTGTCCCGCAGCCAGAAGTTCGATGTGATTGTGGAGTACTTCATCCGAAAGGGCCGGTTCGACGTCTTTGAGATCAATGAAACCCTCTTCTTCTACGATCAGCCGCTGCTGGGCTCGTAGCGGAATTGTCGCTTTTCAGGCGACCTGCCCGCGCCGCCCGCGTGGTATCCTCTGTTCATTGAAAACGAACGGAGGCAAATCACATGAAGGGCAATTGTTCGGAACTGGTGTTCATTCTGGACCGGAGCGGCTCGATGGCGGGGCTGGAGTCGGATACGATCGGCGGCTTCAACGCGTTTTTGGAAAAGCAGAAGGCGATGCCGGGCGAGGCGCGGCTGACCACCGTCCTCTTTGACCACCGGGACTGTCTTCTGCACGACCGGATGGACATCCGGGCCGTCCAGCCGCTGACGGAGAAGGAATATACGGTGGGCGGTTCGACGGCGCTTTTGGACGCGGTGGGCCACGCCATTGAAAAGATTGAAAACGCGCAGGCGTATACCGCCGAGGCGTATCGGGCGGGAAAGGTGCTGTTTGTGATCACCACAGACGGCCTGGAGAACGCCAGCCGGGAATATACGTTGTCCCAGGTCCGGGCCATGATCGAGCGGCAGAAGAAGGACCGCGGCTGGGAATTCCTGTTTCTGGGGGCCAACATCGACGCGGTCGAAACGGCGGGTTCCCTGGGCATCGCGCCCGACCGGGCGGAGAACTTCCTGAGCGATGGGGACGGCGTCGCGCGCTCGTTCCGGGCGGTCTCCGCGGCGGCGGCCTGCCTGCGGGAAACTGGAGCGATGGACGCGGGCTGGGGCGCGGAGGTCCGTGAAGACTTCCTCCAAAGGGGCGGGCGGGCCCGCAAGAGAAACATTTGACGCGCGAATGCGCGCAAGGAGATGGATGTATGACCGACCGGGAACTTCTCACCAGCTACCGGGTGATCTCGCCCTGCAGCTCCGTGGTCAGCGGTTTTTACGGGGATGAATTCTTCGCGCCGCCCACCAACACCTTCCGGACTTACCTGCGCCCGGACGCCTTCGGACGCCAGGTTTTCCGGTTCTGGACCCGCTCCATCCGGGAAACCACCCGGGGCGATACCCGCGAATGTCTGGCCAATCAGCCGGGCGGACGCTGGCGGGTCGACGAGGCTTGGATTGCGGACGGCGGGATGCGGCGGGACGGCGCGCTGTGCGGCCGGCCGGTTCCGGTATTGTTCGGGGGTGAGACGTTCCGGCAGGTCGCGCCGGGCGAGGAATTCTTAAGCGACGACGTTCAACTGGATCTGCCCGAAGGCCACGACCTGGCATTTTCCTGGACGGTCACCAACCTTCAGGACACCCCTGCCATTCCTTATGCGCGGGAATCAATCCTTCCGGCCTATTCGAAATGGGGCGGCGGCGCGGCGGAGCGGAGCGCGGACGGCTTTGCCATCGACTTCAACGGCCCTTGCGCGTTGCCGGGCATGTTCCTGCGCCGTGCGCCTTCGAAGCGGGTATTCGTGTTCCTGGGCGACTCGATCACCCAGGGCTACGGTACCGGCGAGGGGCGGGAGATGTTCTGGGCGGCGCATGTGACGAAACACCTGCCCGAAGGGTACAACGCCCTCAACCTGGGCAGCGGTTGGGCCCGCGCCTATGACGGGTCGACCGACGGCGCATGGCTTCGGCGAGCGAAGGCGGCGGACGAAATCACCGTGTGCCTTGGCATCAACGATCTAGGCACCTGCCACCGCACCGCTCCGGAGATCACCGGTGATTTACAGCGGATTGTTCAAGTGCTCAAAGCGGCGAATCCCGCGATGCGCGTCTGGCTGTTCACGCTGCCGCCGTTTGACACGGAGGGCGAACAGCTGGAAGTGTGGCGGCAGGTGAACCGCTGGATTCTGGACGGCAACATCGCGGGCGCGGAGGTTTTCGACACCGTGCCTGCCCTGGGACAGCCCGCGCCCAACCAGCACCGCAGCCGGGAGGAATACCGCTTCGCGTTGGATTCACACCCCAACGCCCGTGCCGGTGAAGTCCTCGCGCGCGCGTTCCTCGCGCGGCGGGGGCAGATGCAGAGCTTGCCGGTGGGGAGGCGTTGACAGAGAAGGATGTTCGCCTGTACGTCCGCCCCTTCACTACCAGGCCCCGCAAGTGCCGAAACTGGAATACGCCCGCTGAAATCCTCTCCGGGAAACTGTTGCGCCTGACTTGACAATCCACCCCGGGAATCCGCGTGATTTTCAGGCTTGCGCAGCGACTTTCCTTCGCGCCAAACAGACGCGATGCTCTTTCAACGCGTCAATGGCAACGGAAGACGCGAAGCGGATTCCGTTGCAAGCGAAGCGCACGCGTTGTGCAAAATAACATTTGCTTTTCTTGACAGCCGTCCTGTAGGGCCTTATAATGTTTCCATCAGCAGCGAAGGCGCTGCGGAGCTCTTTAATTGGGCTCCGCGGTGCCTTTCAAACTTATAGGGGGATGGATCTATGAGCAAGATGCCGGAAATGTTTGGTTCCTTGGTGTTCAACGAAACCGTCATGAAGGCCCGGCTGCCCCATGACACTTACAAGGCGTTCAAGAAGAAGCTGGCCAAGGGCGAGCCGCTGGACCGCCCCACCGCCGACGTTATCGCAAACGCCATGAAGGACTGGGCGCTCGAAAAAGGCGTGACCCATTACACCCACTGGTTCCAGCCGATGACCGAAATCACCGCCGAGAAGCACGAGGCGTTCATCAGCCCCTGCGGCGACAGCGTCATCATGGAGTTCTCCGGCAAAGAACTCATTCAGGGCGAGCCGGACGCGTCCAGCTTCCCCTCCGGCGGCCTGCGCGCCACCTTTGAAGCCCGCGGCTATACCGCCTGGGATCCGACCAGCTACGCCTTCATCAAAGAAAACACGCTGTGCATCCCCACCGCGTTCATGTCCTACACCGGCGAGGTGCTGGACAAGAAGACCCCGCTCCTGCGCTCCATGGATGCGCTCAACGTGCAGGCGCTGCGCATTCTGAAACTGTTTGGCCGCGCCGAAGTCAAGCGCGTCGTGACCACTGTCGGCCCCGAGCAGGAGTACTTCCTCATCGACAAGTCCATGTATGACCGCCGTCCCGACCTGATCTACACCGGCCGCACGCTGTTCGGCGCCCGCCCGCCCAAGGGGCAGGAGCTGGAAGACCATTACTTTGGCGCGCTGAAGAAGCGGGTTGGCGACTTCATGCGGGATCTGGACGAGACCCTCTGGAAGCTGGGCGTGCTGGCCAAGACTGAGCACAATGAAGTTGCGCCCGCGCAGCACGAGCTGGCCCCCATCTACAACAACACCAACATCGGCACCGATCACAACCAGCTGACGATGGAAATGATGAAGAAGGTAGCCTCCGAGCACGGCATGGTGTGCCTGCTGCACGAGAAGCCCTTCGCCGGCGTCAACGGCTCGGGCAAGCACAACAACTGGTCCATCGCCACCGACACCGGCGCGAACCTGCTGGAGCCCGGCGCGTCGCCCAGCGAGAACGCGCAGTTCCTCCTGTTCCTGGCGGCGGTCATTAAGGCGGTCGACGAGTACCAGGACCTTCTGCGCATCTCTGCCGCCAGCGCCGGTAACGACCACCGGCTGGGCGCCAGCGAGGCGCCGCCGGCCATCATCTCCATGTTCCTGGGCGAGGAGCTGACCGGCATCGTCGAGGCGCTGGTGGCCAAGGCCGCCTACTGTCCCAAGTGCAAGGACGAGATGGACATCGGCGTCGCGGTGCTGCCCCACTTCTTCAAGGACACCACCGACCGCAACCGCACCTCGCCGTTCGCGTTCACCGGCAACAAGTTTGAGTTCCGTATGGTGGGCTCCGCGTTCTCCATCGCCGACCCAAACACCATCCTCAACACCACCGTGGCCGAGTCGCTGCGCCTGTTCGCCGATGAGCTGGAAAAGGCCGAGGACTTTAACACCACCCTCAACAAGCTGATCCGTCATACCATCCGCGACCATAAGCGCATCATCTTCAACGGCAACAACTACGCGGATTCTTGGGTGGTCGAAGCCGAGAAGCGCGGCCTGCTCAACTGGAAGTCCTCCGCCGAGGCCATCCCGCACCTCTCCGACGCGAAGAACGTGGCGCTCTTCAAGCAGCACAACATCTTCACCGAGGCGGAAGTACATTCCCGTCAGGACATCCTGCTGGAGAACTACGTGAAGGTGGTCTCCATCGAGGCGCTCACGATGCTGGATATGGTCAGCCGCGACATTATTCCCGCGATCCTGGGCTTCAGCGGCAATCTGGCCAAGACCGCCGGCGCGAAGGCCGCGCTGGACATTTCCGTCGACGCCGAGAAGGCGCTGTGCGGCAAGCTCAGCAAGCTGGCTTCCGACATCCTGGCCAAGGGCGAGGCACTGGACGCCGCGGTCAAGGCGCTGCCGGAAGAGGGCGCTGCCGAGGCGGCTTCCTACACCCGCAAGGAGATCTTCTCCGCCATGGGCGCTCTGCGCGCCGCGGTGGACGAGGCCGAGCCGCTGCTTCCCTCCAAGGAGTGGCCGTACCCGAGCTACGGCGAGATGCTGTTCAGCGTCCGCTAATTTCACGCAGGGCTGTGACACCTTCCGCTTGATTTCTGGGTCTTTGGTGCAATTCCTGTTTTCCTTGGCATGCAAATCGCCCCCGGCCATCGGCCGGGGGCGATTTCAGTGCGCGTCTATCGGTTACCGCTCCTCGCGGAAGTAGTTGGTGCCGCAACCCTTCGGTTGGGCGTGCTCGCGGGACATGCGAACCGAGGTCAGCACCAGCACCAGGATGGTCGCGAGGAAGGGAATCATGTTGTAGATGGCCGACGGGATATTGAGCACATTGGTCGGAATGTACAGCTTCAGGACGCTCAGCGCGCCGAAGACCAGCGAGCCCAGAAGCGCCTTGTATGGGCTCCAGCCCGCGAAGATGACCAGCGCCACGGCGATCCAGCCCAGGCCGCCCACGCAGTTGTACGTCCACGTTCCGCCGCAGGTGACGATCGACACATACGCGCCGCCCAGGCCGCAAATGCCGCCGCCCAATACGATGTTGACGTACTTGTACAGATTCACATTGATGCCCGCCGCGTCGGCCGCGCCGGGGTTTTCGCCGACGGCGCGCAGGTTCAGGCCCCTGCGGGTGCGGAACAGATAAATGCCCATCACCACAGCGATGACAACGCCCAGATAGACGAAAACCGTGTGCGAAAATATGATCTTGCCGAGGATCGGGATGTCGCTGAGCCCCGGGACGGAGAGCTCCTTGAACAGTGCCTTGGTGACGTCGGGCAGGATCACCATGCCGCCCGGGGTCCGGAGCGCCAGGTTTTCGCCCACGAAGTTCGCAAAGCCCGCGCCGAAGATGGTCAGCGTCAAACCGGTGACGTTTTGGTTGGCCTTCAGGGTGACCGTCAGAATCGCGTAGATCAGCGCGCCCAGCGCGCCGGCCGCGAACGCGCCCATGTAGGCCAGCACCGCGTTGCCTGTGACATAGGCAGCTACGAAGCCGATCACAGCGCCCATGTACATCATGCCCTCGACGCCCAGGTTCAGGTTGCCGCTGCGCTCGGTCAGAATCTCGCCCAGCGTGCCGTACAGGAGCGGCACGCCCGCAAGAATCGCCGCAACCAGAAAGTCAATGAAGTAGTTCATTGCGCTGCTCACGGTTTAGACCCCCCTTTCCGGCCCCAGACCACCTTGTAATTGATGAAGAATTCCGCGCCCAGCACGAAGAACAGGATAATTCCCTGAAACACCTGCGACGTGGAGGGGGAGATGTTGTAGACCGAGCGAATGGTGCCGGAACCCTTGTCCAGACAGGCGAACAGGATCGAAACGATCAGGATGGACAATGGGTTCAGCTGTGACAGCCAGGATACGGTGATCGCGGTGAAGCCCACGCCGCCCGCGACCGTCTCGGTCAGCGTGCGGTCGGCGCCGGATGCCTGCAGCATGCCGGCAAGGCCCGCGATGGCCGCCGACAGGAACATGGTACGCAGGATGATTTTCTTCACGTTCATCCCGGCGTAGCGGGCGGTGTTCTCGTTCTCGCCGACCACGGTCAGTTCGTAGCCCTGCTTGGTGCGGGTCAGGTAGATAAATATGAGCACCACCAGGATCAGCGCCACAATCCAGCCCGCGTGCACGCCGAAGACTTGGGGCATGCGCGCCGCCTTGTCAAACATGGGCACTTTGGGGAAGCCGCTGTGGGGATCGCGCCAGGGGCCTTCCCGCATCAGCTGAATGAAGAAGATGGCGATGTAGTTCATCATCAGCGTGAACAGCGTCTCGTTGGTGCCAAAGCGCGCTTTGAAGTAAGCGGGAATCAGGCCCCACAGGCCGCCGGCCAGGAAGCCCGCCACCGCCATCGCGGTGAGCAGCAGCGGCTGCGGCCAGTTGTAGCAGTTCAGCGCAAAGAACGAAGCCGCAATGGCGCCGACGGAGATCTGCCCTTCCGCGCCGATGTTCCAAAAGCGCATCTTGAAGGCCAGCGTCACGCCCAAGGCGGTGATGCACAGCGGGATCGCGATCTTGATGGTCTCCCTGAGGTTGCTGGCGGAGCCCAGCGCGCCCGACAGCATCGTGCCGTAGACAGGGAAGGGGTTGAAGCCCACCGCGAGAAGAAACAGGCCGGCGGTCGCAAGCGCCAGCAGGATGGCGGTCAGCCTGTAGAGCGCGGCGCGGCCGGGCGCGATGGAAACGCGTTGGACGATGTGGATGCGAACCTTCACCGCGGAATCGCGCATTGAGCGTCGCCTCCTTCCAGCCTGCATCCGGTCATCATCAGGCCCAGCTGCTCTTTGGTCACCGTCTTTGCGTCCACCAGGCCCGTTACAATACCGCCGCACATGACCATGATGCGGTCGCAGAGCTCCAGCAGCACGTCCAGATCCTCGCCGATGAACAGTACGCCCACTCCCTTCATCTTCTGTTCGTTGAGCAGGTGGTAGATTGTCATCGAGGAATTGATGTCAAGGCCCCGGACCGGGTAGGCGGTAATCAGGATCTTCGGGTCGGAGGCGATCTCGCGCCCCAACAGCACCTTCTGCACGTTGCCGCCGGAGAGCCGCTTTACCGGCGTGTACACATCCGGCGTCATGATGGACAGCTGATCAATCAGCTGGGTGGACAGGCTTTTCGCGGGCCTCCGGTCCAGAAGCGGCGCATGCTGTTCCTGATATTTCTTGAGCAGCATGTTGTCCACCATGCCCATCGAGCCAACCAACCCCATGCCCAGCCGGTCTTCGGGCACGAAGCTCAGCGCGACGCCCCGGGCGGCGATTTCGCGGGGGGAAAGCCCCCTGAGGTCCTCACCCTGGAATTTGACGGACCCGCCCGAGGAGGACTGTAGACCCGCGATGGATTCGCACAACTCCTTCTGGCCGCTGCCGGCGACGCCGGCCACGCCCAGAATCTCGCCGCTGTGCAGCGTGAAGGAAATGTTGCACAGCGCCTTGTTTCGCTCCGTGCCCTGTACGGATAGGTCGGTCACGGTCAGCGCGGGTTTGAGGTTGACCGGCTCGGGCCGGGCGATGGACAGATCCACCGCGCGCCCCACCATCTGCTCGGTGAGGGAACGGGCGTCGGCGTCGCAGGTGTTCACGGTGCCCACGACCTCGCCCTTGCGAAGCGTGATCACACGGTCGGAAATCGCCAGAACCTCATTGAGCTTGTGGGTGATGATGATGATCGCGCAGCCCTCATCCCGCATTTTTCGCAGGATTGTGAACAGTTTGTCGATCTCCTGAGGCGTCAGAACCGCCGTCGGCTCGTCCAGAATCAGGATGCGGGAGCCGCGGTAGAGCACCTTCAGAATTTCAACGGTCTGCTTTTCGCCGACCGACAGGGTGTAGATCTTGCTGGAGGGATCGACCGTCAGGCCGAAGCGCTGGGAGATGGATTGGATGTACTCGTTCAGCTGGCCCTTCGAGCGGCGGTCGCCCTTGGTGCCCATAACGATGTTCTCGGCGACGGTCAGGATGTCCACCAGCTTGAAATGCTGGTGAATCATGCCGATGCCCAGGGCGATGGCGTCCGCCGGGGAATGAATCGTGACGCTCTCACCACCCACGCAGATGGCGCCGCTGTCCGGCGCGTACATACCGCCCAGCATGTTCATCAGCGTGGTCTTGCCGGAGCCGTTCTCGCCCAGAAGGGCCAGAATCTCTCCGTTGTAGAGCGTCAGGTTGATGTTTTGATTGGCTTTGACCGTGCCGAACGTCTTGGAAAGGCCCCGTAGTTCCACTGCGGGCTGCCTTTCAGTCTGGAGCAATCCAATCACCTGCCCCCCAAAAAATAATATCATTATTATACAGCAAGAAATTGGCCGCCGCAATGCCGTTTTCGTCGGAAACCGGCGGTAGAAAATGTTTTGGACGGCAAACAAATTTTTCGATGCATGAGACGTTGTGCGTTTGCACTGGGCGCGGCCGGGCGGCGGCTTTGCGGGGTTCCGGGTGGTGCGGCGGCCAAAATCCGTCCCCGTCCCACTGTGACCGTCCGCATCCGGCAGAACGGCAAGCGCATCGGCATTCTGTCTTATTCGGCGGCGATTGCCGGCGGCGGCCTCCGGAATTTGACAGCGGCGTGAAAGACCTGTATAATAGTACAATTGAGTATTCCGGAGGTCGTTATGGACGAGGCCAAGCTGTCGGGCATTCTGGAGGCGATCCTGTTCGTTTCGGGCGATCCGGTCAGCGTCCTGGACGTGGCCCACGCGTTTAACCTGACCGAATCCGAGATGAACGCAGCCATCGACCGGCTGCGGGATCACTGTGACCTGGAACGGCGGGGCATCCGCGTCAATCGCTTCGGCGGGATGGTACAATTGTCCATCCAGCCGGAATACGCGCCCTATGTGGACATGTTTTTACAGCCGGTCCGGCAGCAGTCGCTGTCGCAGGCGGCGCTGGAGACGCTGTCCATCATTGCCTACCGCCAGCCAGTCACAAAGACCGACATCGAGTCGGTGCGCGGCGTCAAGTGCGACTACTCGGTGCAGGCGCTGCTGAGCAAGAACCTGATCCGGGAAGCTGGACGCAAGGAAGCGTTGGGCAGACCCATTCTCTATGAGACGACGGACGAGTTCCTGAGGCATTTCGGCATCGCGTCGCTGGCCGAGTTGCCGATGGCGTCGCTGGGGCAGATCCAGATGAACCTGGACCCCGACAAGCCGGTGGAGGACGCCGAATAGACTGTGCAAAGGCCCCGCGGCTAAACCGCGGGGCCCCATACCATCAGCAATGTCTCATACTGCTTCATTCGTTTCCGGCGGCCAGTGCGCCGGAAACATGTTTCTGCCAACAGTTGCCCACACTGAGAACATAAACAGTACCATCAGTACAGTGCGCCCGTAAATCTGTGGAATCCTCGCAAGCCGAGGAACGGCCGAGCGTCACAGGATACCTGCCAGCGAGCGGAGCGGCAGCGCTTGGTACAGATAGAGCCCCTCGCCGAAGGGGACGCCGATGAGCTCGCCGTCCCGGCGGGACAGCGCCATCGCGAATTCCTCCACGTTCTGCGAGGCGTGGGCGGCGCAGATGGCGCTTTTTTCTTTTGCCTCATCGGTGATGTCCACGATCAGGTCAGGCCTCCGTGTGTTGGTGCGGCGGTCGGCGGAGAAGTAGAGGATCGCGCCGTAATGCCAGTCGCTCCCGTCGGGAGCGTATTTATTGAGCCCGCCGGTGAATGCCGCCGCCCGTGCGATCTGGCTCGCCGCCACATGGTCCGGGTGGTAGTCGTCCGGGTGCAGTGTCAGGATGATTCGGGGCGAGCAGAGGCGCATCAGCGGCGCGACGCGCTCCACCGCCTGCTGCGTAACGTGCAGCCCGGCGTCCGGAAAGTCCAGTTGGTGGTACTCGTCAAGGCCCAGAAGCCTGGCGCCTTCCCGGGCTTCGGAAAGCCTGGTTTCCATCTCCGCGTGTCCGCCCGCCTCGCCCCGGGTCAGAACGATCAGTCCGGTGCGCCTGCCTTCCTTTTTTGCCTTCAGAAAGATGCCGGAAGCGCACACCTCCAGGTCGTCCGGGTGCGCGCATACCGCGAGAAGATCCACCATGCAAATACCTCCAATGCGTATTGGCTGTGGGAATTGCGCCCCGGCCGCTTCGTTCCAGGGGAATCGGGATCGCGGCCCCGAAAGACGCGAAGCGGTTTTCGCCCGTCTATTTGATACCTGTCGCGGAGATTCCCTCGATAAATTGGTTCTGGAAGACCAGGAACAGGACGATCATCGGCCAGACGGCCAGGACGCTCCCGGCCATCACCTGCGGGTAGTAGGTGGTGTGCTCGCCGATCAGCATCGCAAGGCCTGCCGACAGGGTCATCTTGTTTAGTGAATTGTTGACGATGAGCGGCCACATCAGGTCTTTGAACGCGGAAAGCGCCGTCAGGATCGCCAGCGATACCAGCGCGGGCTTGATCAGCGGCAGCAGGATTTTGGCGTAGATCCCGAAAAAGCCGCAGCCGTCGATCATCGCGGCCTCGTCCAGCGCCTTGGGCTGCGTCATGAAGAACTGCCGGAGCATGAAGGTTCCGAAGGCGCTGAAGATCTTGGGCAACCACAGCGCCGTCACCGTGTCGGTCAGCCTGAGGCGCACCATGATGTCGTAGTGGGGTACCAGAAAGATCTGACCCGGCACCATCAGAAGGGACAGGCACAGCGTGAACAGGAGGTCCCGCCCGGGGAAGGTGAGCCGCGCAAAGGCGTAGGCGGCCATCGAGCAGATGACCAGCTGGCCCAGGATCGCCATGCCCACCATCGCAAAGGTGTTGATGTAGAAACTGCCGAAGGGGAACTTGCCCAGGACCACCTGATAGCTCGTCAGGTTCCAGCTGGCGGGCAGGATCGTCGGCGGGATCAGGATGCTCTCCTCAAACGTCTTGAAGGAGGTCAGAATCATCCACAGAAACGGTCCGACGGTGACCAGACTGGCCACGATCAGCAGCAGATGCAGCGGCCAGGCGCGGCCGCGGAGCGGCTTTGCGGCAGAAGCGGCGCTAGTCATCGTAATGCACCCACCTTTTCTGCAGCTTCATCTGGACGAGCGTCATGATCAGAATCAGGAGGAATAAAACCATCGAGATGGCCGCGCCGTACCCCTTGTGGAACCGGATGAAGGCTTCCTCGAAGAAATAGGTGACCAGCGAGCGGGAAGCCCCGGTGCCGCTGGAGTACTGCGGGATCATCAGGTAGATGATGTCAAAAATCTGAAAAACGTTGATGATGGTGGTCACCGTCACAAAGAAGATGGACGGGGTCAAAAGCGGGATCGTGATGTTTTTGAACTGCTGCAGGCCGTTGGCGCCGTCGATGATGGCGGCTTCGTAATAACTGCGGGAGATGCCCTGCAGGCCCGCCAGCAGCACGATCACCTGGTAGGCCACGCTGCTCCACACGAACACGGCGGAGACGGAGGGCAGCACCACCGCCGGATCGGACAGCCAGGCGACGCCCGTCAGCCCCATCATCTTGATGAAGTCGTTGATCAGCCCGAACTCATAGTTGAGCAGCCATTTCCACATCAGCGCGATGGCGGCGGGCAGGGTGACCGCCGGTAAAAACACCAGCGTACGGTAGAGGCTCCGGCCGCGAATCTGCTGATTGAGGAGCGTCGCCAGCAAAACCGATAACGCCACAACCAGCGGAACGCACAGGAGCACGTAGAGAAGCGTATTGAGGAGCGACTGGTAGAAATAGGGCGCTTTGAACAGGTTAATATAGTTGGTCAGGCCCACGAAAGCGGGCTTTCCGAAGCTGGATTTGTTGGTGAAGCTGTCGTACAGGCTCTGACCGAAGGCGTAGACATAGAAGACGACTAGACCCGCCATCAGCGGCGCGATCATTGCGTAACCCGCCCGGATCTGGGCGCGCATCAGTTTTCCGGTGCGCTTCGATTGCATGTCCTCTCCTCCTTTGGCGGCTTGCCCGGGAACTGCCGGGCGGCTTGCGCGCAGGGTTTCGGTTTGGCAGAAAGCGCCCGCATGGCGCGGGTTCACGTACCATGCGGGCGATCGCTTGGGCGGATTGGTCGCGCCCCGCAGGGTCCCGGGGGCGGGGGATTGATCAGCCCTGGGCGTCCAGGATCGGCTGAATCTGGGATTGGATCGACTTGCAGCCATCCTCCGGGGTCACCGCGCCGGACAGGATCTGGCTGGACACGTCCATGACGATGGGCAGCCACTCGGCGACGGAGGTGGAGGTGGGGAAGAAGTAGCCGGTTTCCGCAACTTTATAGAACACGCTGGCGTCGATGTGCTTGAAGTTGGGCATGTAGTACTGCTGCGCGCTGATCAGGGCGGGCATGTCGATCTTGCCCTCGGCCTGCATCTTGTTGGCTTCCTCGCCGGACAGGAACTGGATCAGCTTCCAGGCGGCATCCTTGTTCTGGCAGTTCGCGTTCATCGCATAGCCGAGGCCCGCGATCACGGAGGTGTTGCTTGAGTCCATCTTGGGCATCGGCACCACCCCGATGTCAGAGGCGAAGGAGGCTTCGTCCATCAGAAGCGCCTTCCAGGAGCCCATGAACAGCATCGCGGCCTTCTGGGAGAGGAACAGGTCCGTGCCCTTGGTATCGGAGAGCACCTTGGTATCGGGCATCACGCCGTCCTTCATCAGGTCCAGCACATCCTGGTAGGACTTGACGGTGCCGGCCTGGTCGAAGCCCGCGGTCTTCTGATCGTCGGAGATCACGAAGCCGCCGTCCTGCTTGATGAAGTTGAAGTAGGAGGGCTGCGGGTCAAGCTCCATCACCAGCGGGTACTCGCTGCCGCCCGCCGCGGCGATCTTGTCCTTCAGCGACGCGCCGATGGTCTTCAGGTCGGCCCAGGTCCAGCCGTCCTTGGGCGCGTCCACGCCGTACTTGGTGAAGATGGCTTTATTGTAGAACACCTGGACGGTGTCCATGCCCTTGGGCATTGCATACTGCACGCCATCCATCTTGTAGGCGTCGCGCACAACGCCCACGTAGCCGTTCATGTCAATGCCGGAGGCTTTGATGTAGCTGTCCAGCGGTTCCAACACGCCCGCCTTCACATACTTGGGGAGGAATGTGTTCATCCAGAACACGTCCGCCGCGCTGCCCGCGCCCATGGCGGCGTCCAGCTTGGTCCAGTAATCGGACCAGGGCGTCAGTTGCAGTTCCACGTCGATGTCGGGGTTTTGCTCTTCGAATTTGGCTACGATCTGATCAAAGACGGGTTTCTGCGCCTCGTCCCACAGTGCGTAGGTGATCTTCGTCTTCTCCGCCGCCATGGCCGGGGCAAAGGAGACGAGCGACAACGCCAGAACCATCACCAGCATCAGAGCCCCAGAACGTTTGAATAACCGCTCCATGTCCGTACCTCCTCATGAATTACAGGATGCACATACAACGCTTGGCCTGCGGCGCGCCGCAAGCCCCGACAGGCTCATTATAGGAGGCGGGGGGTGTGCTTGTCAATAGACTGATCAGATAAAATCAAAATATATTCATAAATCCACTCGGACTGTTCGCGGTTTTTCCAGAGAAGAATTGGGAGAGATTACAAAACAGGCGGAATTCCCCCGTTAATGCTTGTGTTTTTGCTGTGCTTATGGTATAACATAGTGGAAAGCAAAGCGTGGGCCACGATTGGATCAAATTGATCAATATGATCATTTTTACATGGGCCCGGAAAGGCAGGAAACCGGTATGAAACTGTGCGTTATCGGCGGCGCGGGCTCCCGTTCGCCGATGCTGCTCAAGAGCCTCGCGGCCCAGGCGGAGCCGCTGGGCCTGAGCCAACTGGTATTTATGGACGACGACCCGGTCCGGCGGAAGGCGTTTGGCCCGCTTCTGACGGAGGTAGCCCGAAGGCTGACGCCGTCCGTTCAATTTCAGGTGACCGGCGACGAGCGGGAGGCGGTCGTGGGCGCGGACTACCTGATCACCACCATCCGCGCCGGGGCGGAGCAGTCCCGCGTGACCGACGAGCGCGTGGCGCTGAAGCGCGGCGTCATCGGTCAGGAGACCACGGGGGCGGGCGGCTTTGCGATGGCGCTCCGGTCCATTCCGGCGCTGATCCACTACTGCGAACTGGCCAGGGAATTGGCCGCGCCGGGATTCATGATGTTCAACTTCACGAACCCTGCCGGCCTTGTGACTCAGGCGCTGCGCGATCTGGGCTACGACTTCGTTTACGGCATCTGCGATGCGCCCACGGGCCTTCTGAGGCAGGTGGCGCACCTGTGCGGCCGGAGGCCGGAGGAATTCCGGGCGGAGCTGATCGGCCTAAACCACCTGTCCTTCTTCACGTCGCTCACACTGGACGGGCGGGAGGTGCTGCCGGAGCTGTTGGAAAACCCGGCGCTGTACGCCTCCACCGACATGCGCTACTTCCATCCGGAGCTGGCGCGGCACCTCGGATGCCTGCTCAATGAATACCTTTACTACTATTATTACCGCGATCAGGCGGAAGGGCACATGTTCTTTGCCGAAAAGACACGGGGCGAGCGCATCGCGGAACTCAACCATCAGATGGTGGAGGAGCTTCTTAGGATGGACGTCGGGCGGGACTTTGAGAAGATGCTGCGCCTCTACGGCGAGATCACCCACCGCCGGGAGGCGGACTACATGGCCTCGGAATCCGCCATCCAGCGGGACGACGCCGCGACGCCCAGGTTTGATCTGTACGCGCCGGAGGAGGGCGGTTATGCGGGCGTGGCGCTTCGGATCATTCGCGCCCGGATCACAGGCGAGCTGGACGAGATGTCGGCCTGCGTGCCCAATAACGGCACGCTCCCCTGGCTGGAGGACGGCGACGTAATCGAGGTCATGTGCCATCTGGGGAAGGACGGCCCAGCGCCCAAGCAGGCGGACTACCGCCTGCCGGAGAGCGCAAAGACGCTGATTCGAACCGTCAAGTATTACGAGCGGACGGCTGCCCGCGCCATCGTGCGAAAGGATTGGGCCATGGCCCGGGATGCGCTGGCGGCCCATCCGCTGGTCAACTCCTACGCGCTGGCCGAGGCGCTGCTGAACGATTACCTGAAGGAATATGAATCCTATACGGGAGTGTGGGCGAGATGAGTTTTGTGGCGGGGTTCGGCATCGCGAATGTTGATTTTCTGTTTGGACACATGCCGCGGGTGCCCAGGCCCGGTGAGGAAATCTATGCGAAGAGCTTTTCACGGCAGTTGGGCGGCGGCCCCGTGGCTACGATGATCCAGCTGGCACGGCTGAACGTGCCGGTCCGACTGGCCACCTATGTGGGCAGCGGCGACCAGAGCGCCTTTGTCCGGGAGCAGCTGGCCCTGAACAGGGTGCCGTTTGTCAACATGCACGGAAGCCGCGAGGCGGAACCGCTGGCGGTCAGCTGCATCATCTCCTGCCCGGAAGACCGCGCGCTGGTCAGCTACAAGCCGCCGGCGGAGGCCTTCCACGTGGCGGAGGACACCGTCCACCAGTTTTACAGGGGCGCGAAGGTGGCCTACGTTCCGCTGGAGCACGCCTATCTGTGCAAGCGCCTCCGGGCGGAAGGGGCCGTCATTGTGATGGACTCCTTCTGGGACGACGGGCTGTGCATGGACTGGTATGAGGATGTGCTCCCCTATGTGGACTACTTCACCCCAAACGAAAAGGAAGCCATGAAGATCACCGGCGCGGCGTCGGCGGAAGAGGCGCTGGAGAGGCTTTCAAACCACCTGCCGCTCGCAATGGTGAAACTGAGCGAGAAGGGCTGCCTCCTCCGGCGGAACGGCGTGACAATGCACATTCCCGGCGTCGAGGTCGATTATGTGGACGCCACCGGTGCAGGCGACGCGTTTCTGGCAGGGCTGCTGTACGGCATCTTCTACGGGAACAGCCCGGAGGACTGTGTGCGGCTGGGCAATATCACCGGCGCCAGCGCGGTCACCCGAATCGGCTGCCTGTCCGCCGAAATGAACCGCGCGCAGCTGCGCGCGCAGATGGAACGCGTCTACGGGGTCCGGCTGCCGGACGGGAACGAATCCTAACTTTCTCTGGCGCGGATCCCGCCTTGCTGATATAATAAGAAGCGCCGCGCGCGGCGAAGCGCGTTTCCCAAGGAGAGGCTATGAAACAGGACCGGCTGCAGCAGATTGAAAAGTACGTCAAGACGCACGGCAAGGCCTCGATGGAGGAGTTGACGGCGTATTTCGCGGTTTCACCGATCACCATCCGCCGGGCGGTCAAGGAGCTCAGCGACCGCGGCGCGCTGATGAAGGTCTACGGCGGCGTCATGGCGGCAACGCCCCTGCCGCCGATGCCCCCCGCGCCGGGCGACGCGGGGGTGATCGGCCAGATTGCCTCCTCCCTGCTGGAGGATGGGGACTTCGTCTTTCTGGACGAGGGGCCGCTGGTGGCCCAGGTGGTGCCCTATCTCACGCAGAAGAAGGACCTGACGGTGGTCACAAACAGCCTGACGGTCCTGAACGCAGCCGTCAACCTGTACCCGCTCAATGTGATCTGCCCCGGCGGCAAGCTGCAGCAGTCCACCCGCACGCTGGTGGGTAACCTTAAAGACAGCTTCCACTGCCGCAAGGCGTTCATCTCGGCGGAAAGCGCTTCCGTGGACTACGGCGCGGCCAACTCCAACTTCTACAGCGGCGTGGCCAAGCGGATGGCGATGGAATCCAGCGACGAATCCTACCTGCTATTGGACTACGCGGGATTTTCCTCTCAAAGCTACAATACCTTCGCCAAACTTTCGGCGTTCCGGGGCATCGTGACCGACAAGCACCCGCCCCAGCGCATTGTGCAGTACTGCATGGAGAACGACATACGCATTTGCTGCACACTGTAGAGCGATTAAAACACAACCGGAGGCAGTCCGGAAAGAAGGAGTCGGTGCCATGCAACAGGACGATGCGTGTTACCAGAAATATCTGGCTGTATTGAAAGAAGAACTGGTGCCCGCCATGGGATGCACCGAGCCGGTGGCCATCGCCTATTGCGCGGCCCTGGCTCGGCGGACGCTTGGAGAAGCGCCCAGCCGGGTGGAGGCGCGTCTCAGCGGCAACATTATTAAAAACGTCAAGAGCGTGACGGTGCCGGGCACCGGCGGGATGAAGGGCATTGCCGCCGCGGTGGCCGCGGGCGTGGTTGCGGGCGTTCCGGAGAAGCAACTGGAGGTTATCGCGGGGCTTGACGACGCGCAGCGGGAAGCGATCCGCGTCTTTTTGGAAACGGTGCCGGTTCGCATTGAGGCGTCCGCCACCGAGCGGTCGCTGGAGGTGACGGTGACGGTCCGGAGCGGGGATTCCTGGGCCTCGGCTTTTGTAGCCGACAAGCACACCCACCTGGTGCGGCTTGTGAAGGATGGAGAAGTGCTCTACCAGGAGGCGGAAGAGGCCCGCGCCACCGTGTGCGCGACGGAGGACCCGCTGACCATGGAGGGTATTTACGATTTTGCTACCACCGCCTGCCTGGAGGACGTACAGGAACTTCTTGACCGGCAGATCGAATACAACACGCGCATCGCGCAGGAGGGGCTCTCCGGCGAGTGGGGCGCGGGCATCGGCAAGGTGCTCATGGCCTCCGGCGGGGACCTGTCCACCCGCGCCAAGGCGATGGCCGCCGCCGGGAGCGACGCGCGTATGGGCGGCTGTGCGCTGCCGGTGGTCATCAACGCGGGCAGCGGAAACCAGGGGCTGACGGTCTCTCTGCCGGTAATCACCTATGCCCGGGCGATGGGCGTCTCCGGCGAAGCGCTGTACCGGGCGCTGCTGCTTTCCAATCTGGTGTCAATCCATCAGCGCTACGGCATGGGACGGCTCAGCGCCTTCTGCGGCGCGGTGTGCGCCGGGGCGGCGGCGGGCGCGGGCATCACCTACCTGAAGGGCGGCGATTACGACGCCATCTGCCATACGGTGACCAACGCGCTGGCCATCACCAGCGGCATCGTCTGCGATGGGGCCAAACCCTCCTGCGCCGCCAAGATCGCGGCTTCGGTGGACGCGGGGCTTCTGGGCGGGCAGATGGTGGAAAGCGGCCGGGAGTTCTCGGCGGGCGATGGCATCGTATCCGAAGGCATTGAAAACACGCTGTCCAACGTAGCCCGGCTGGGCAAGGACGGCATGCGGGAGACGGACAAGGAGATCCTTCGGATCATGGTGGAATAAGCTCCGAATTTTTCTGGCGTATCGAACAGCCTGGGCCCGCGGATTTTTTGCGGGCTCTTTGCATTATTTCGTATCCTACGCTTCCCGGCTCGATCCCCAATAATTTCATCAGAGAGGTGAGGACATGAAGGGCTTTCTCCGGCGTTTTGTGGCGGTGGCGCTGCTTGCGGCTCTGGCGCTTGGGCTTTGCGGCTCCGCGCTGGCCGGGACGGATACAGACTGGGAGGACGTCCGCTACTGGTACGGCCAGTTCAGCGAGGAAAACCGGGCGGATCTGGCCGCGCTGATCGATCAGAACGGGCCCTACGACGACGTGGTGCAGGTGGGTATCTACCTGTTCGTCTATAACGAACTGCCCGGCAACTACATCACCAAATCGGATGCGCGCAAACTGGGCTGGCAGGGCGGTTCTCTGGAACCATACGCGCCCGGAAAGTGCATCGGCGGCGACCATTTTGGCAACTACGAAGGGTTGCTGCCGGAGGACGCGCGCTACACCGAGTGTGACATCGGCACTCTGGGCGCGGACAAACGTGGCGCGAAGCGGCTGGTGTTTGACGAAAACGGCGCGATCTACTATACCGACGATCACTACGAGACGTTCACGCTTTTATATGAGGGAGGAGCCAAGGATGATGCGGCTTGAGATCGACTGTGCGCGGCTGATCCATCAAGGCGAAGCCTTTGACCATCTGGAGGCTCTGTTCCGCGGGATGGAGGGCCATGGCCGCAATCTGGACGCGCTCTACGACGCGCTGACGGCCCTGCCGGAAGCGGAACTGACGATAATTCGCGCGCAACAGGCCGAAGGCTACGCGATGAAGGTGCTTCGCGTACTGCGGGACGCCGCGAGGGAAAATCCCGGCCTGAAGATGATCGAGAAAGCGGCGGACCCGGTCCGCATCGGCGTCGGCCTGTACATCGTGCGGGAGGACGCCGCAAACGATCTGGGCGCGACGCTCGGGCGGCTGAAGGCGATCGGCTACGACGGCGCGGAACTGCTCGGCTTTTTCGGCGCGGCTCCGGCTGCGCTAAAAAGTATGCTGGAGGCATTCAAGCTGGAGGCGCTGGGCGACCACGTGCCGCTGGACGCATTTTTGAAGGACCCGAACCGGGTTCTGGAGGATCATCTGGCCATCGGCTGTCGCCGGATCACGCTGTACTGTCCGCGGGAGCGGGTGGAAGCGGAGCCCTTTGGCGCGCTGGCGGGGGGATTTTCAGAAGCCGCCGCGCGCTGCCTCCGGGCAGGCGTCACGCCCATGTACCACAACCACGACTTTGACATGCGGGGAGAGGAACCCTTCGCGCTGCGCATGCTGGACGCGGTGAAGAACCTGCGCTTTGAGCCGGATGTGGGCTGGATGGCGGTGGCGGGGAAGGATCCTGCGCGCTGCATCGCGCCGTACAAAGACCGCACGCCAGTCATCCACCTGAAGGACGTGCATTTGATGGACGGGGGCTTTGTCTTCCGGCCCACCGGCTACGGGGACGTGAACACGCCCAAGCTTCTGCCCGCCCTCCTTGCCTGCAACCCGGAATGGCTGATGGTCGACCACGACCTGGCCTACGCGCGGGACAGCTACAATGGTCTTGCCCTCAGCTTCCAGTATGTGAAGACACTGCTCTCGCTGGAGCCCTGAACAATTCATGTAGGGCAAAGTAAAATCCCCGGAAACTTCTTTCCCGGGGATTTTGTTTACGCAATCTTCTATTTTAGACCCGTGGTCACGATGCCCTGGACGAAGTACTTCTGCGCCGACATGTAAAGGATGATAATGGGCAGCGTGGTGAACACCGAAGCCGCCATCAGAAGGTCGTAGCGCGTCTTGTACATGCCCCGGAAAGACGAAATGCCCAACTGCACCGTGAACATGGACTTGGAGTTGATGTAGATGAGCGGGTTGATGAGGTCGTTGTAGTAGTACTGGAAAATGAAAACCGTCAGCGTCGCGATGATCGCGGTGGAAAGCGGCATGAAGATGAACGCCCAGATGCGAAGGCGCGACGCGCCGTCGATGATCGCCGCCTCTTCCAGCGCCCCCGGAATCGTCATAAAGAACTGACGGAGCAGGAATACGCCAAACGCCGTGCCGAAAAGGCCGGGCACAATCAGCGGTTTAAAGGAATCGATCCAGCCCAGCCGGCCAAACAGCAGGAACCTGGGGATGAGGGTGACGCAGACAGGCACCATCATCGAGGACAGGAACAGCGAGAAAACGAATTCACGCCCCTTAAACGGGATGCGCGCGAAGGCGAACGCCGCCAGCGACGCGGAAAGGATGCCGAACACCGTGACCGGAATGACGATGATGAACGTGTTTAAAAACATGCGGGAAAAATTCAGGCCGCCGGCCTGCCACGCGTTGACGTAGTTTTCGGGCACCCATACCTGCGGGAGCATCTTCGGCGGGAACACGAAAAGCTCGCTCTGCGGCTTGAAGGAGGACAACAGCATCCAGATAAAGGGAATCAGGTCAATGGCCGCGAACAGGATTAAGAACGCGTAGGCGGCGACGGTGGAGAGTTTCAGCTTCTTCTTCATCACGCGCGCCTCCCTTACAGATCGTACTGCACACGGCTGCCCAGGAACTTGGACTGGATCAGCGTGACAGCAAGAATCATCACAAGCATAAATACCGAAATGGCGCTGGCATAGCCCATTTCATTGTAGGTGAACGCGTTTACCCACATGTAGTAGTTCAGCGTATGGGTCGCATAGCCGGGGCCGCCGCTGGTCATGATGTAGACCTCGGTGAACACCTGGAAGGCGTAGATGATCTCCATGACCAAAATGTAATAGAGCGCCGGCGTAATCAGCGGGATGGTGATATACCAGGTCTTCTTCCAAGGCGTGATGCCGTCCAGCATCGCCGCCTCGTTCAGATGCGCGGGGATGCCCTGAAGCGCGGCCAGGATGATGACCATGTTGTACCCGCAATTCTTCCAGACGGACATCAGCGCGATGGAAGGCAGCGCGATGAACTTGTTGGTCAGCCACGGCACGGGGTTGATGCCGAAAAGGTAGAGGATGTAGTTGATCAGGCCGAAGTCGGCGTTGTACATCCATACGAAAAGAAGTGCCACGACCAGAAGCGGCGTGACCACGGGCAGATAGAAGATGGTGCGGAAGGATTTGATGCCCTTCAGCGGCATGTTCATCGCCAGCGCCAGAAAGAAGGACGCCAGGATGGATACGGGGACGTACAGCACCACCCACAGAAGGGTGTTTCCAAGACTGATGAGGAAAACCTCATCCTTGAACATGCGCGTGTAGTTTTGCAGGCCTATCCAGGAGGGCGCTTCCAGCACGCTCCACTTGTGCAGGCTGATGTAAAAATCAGCCAGAATCGGATACACAAGGAACACCAGGAGCCCGAACAAAGCCGGACCGATAAAGGCGTAGCCTTCGATGTTGTCGCGCATCTGAATGGACATATGCCTTCTTTTTTTCACGATATCGGTCATAAGTACCCCTCCCGTTTGCGGCGCGGCGCAACCCATATGAAGGGTCGCGCCGCGCGCGGTGATCAATACGTTCTTCGATCAGGCGAAAAGCTCGCTGTTGGCCTTGGCGTCGATGTTGGCGCAGGCTTCTTCCGGCGTCTGCTCGGCGTTGAAGCACGTCTCCATCTCAGCGTGGATGATGGACTGGAACTTCGAATACTTGCCGGTGGCAAGCGCTTCGCGCTGAGACTGGATGCCCAGGTAGTTGGCGCTGTTAATGAAGGGCTCGATCGACGGCGGCGTGGAGACGACCGCCGGATCATTCATCAGGTTCGTGAAAGCCGGCATGGAGAGGCCGCCGCCCAGAACGGACTTCTGCGCTTCATAGGAGAGCAGATAGGACAGAAGCGCGTAGGCGCCTTCCTTGTTCTTGGAGTCCTTGCCGATCGCCAGCGCGCCGGTGATGACAGGCAGGCCATGCTCACCGTTCGCGCCCTGCGGAATTTCCACCACGTCCCAGTTGAAGGTGCAGGCGGAGCGGTAGTTGGGGATTTCCCAGCGGCCGGACAGGAACATGCCAACCTTGCCGGTTTCAAACAGCTGGTTCTGCGCGGTGCCCATGCTGGACAGGCCGGCCGGAGATGGGGCGGATTTGTCGGTGACAAACAGATCGTACATGAACTGCACGGTCTTGACCATGTTGGGATCGGAGAAGTTGGACTTGCCGTCCTTGAACCACTGAGCGCCGAAGGAAGCGCCCAGGCTCATCCAGTCCAGACGGTACACGCTGAGCGCCGCGCCATACTGCGAGGTACGGCCATCGGAAGTGACAGTCATCTTTTTGGCGGCTTCGCGGAAATCGTCCAGCGTCCAGCTGCTCGAGGGCTTCTCGAGACCCGCGGCCTTGAACATGTCAAGGTTGACGTAGATGACGCCGGAAGTCCAGTCCTTCGGAAGCGCGTACAGGCCGCCATTGTAGGTGCCGTACTCCTTCAGGGACGGGAGATAGTTTTCCAGCACTTCCGGATGCTCGGTGAAGTAGGGGTTCATGTCTTCCAGGATGCCGGACATGGCATAAGTGGTCATCTGGCTGTCCACAACCCAGAACAGGTCCGGGATGGAGTTGCCGGCGATCATCGTCTGGAGCTTGGTGGAATAGTCGTCCGGCGTGTAGAGGTAGTTGATGGTCGTTCCGGGGTTCTCTTCCACGAATTTGTCGAGCACGGTCTGATACAGCGCCTGCTCGGCGGTATCGCCCCAGCCCATGAAGGAGATTTCGCCGTAGCCCTCCGCCGAAGCGCCCACACTGACCCCGCCAAGCAACATCAGGACCAAACAAAGGGAGAGCAGTCGTTTCAAGGGAATCCCTCCTTTAAATATGTGCACCCCGCCTACGCGGGATCGTGCCGATGGGAAGTGCGGTCAGCCGCCGGGTGTTCAGCGGCCGTCCAGGGTGAAGTACAGGGTGAACGCCTCGTCCGCAAGGAACCGGAGGGGTATGAACTCGATCTTTTGCGACTGTTGGACGGCGGCGTAACGGTTGAATTTGTGGAGGAACGGGGAGCGGGTGACGGGCCGCAAAATCCGCCAAGCCTCCGAAACATCGCTGTCCCAGGAAAGAGTATTGACATTGGTCAGGCCCACAAGAACGTCCGGGCCTTCCATGAACGCGAAGGTGCCGGGCGCGTCGGGCAGCGGACAGGTGGAGAGCGCGCAGGGCATCTCAAGAAGGTACTGCCGGTCGCTGTCCACGGTCAGAACGATTTCGCCGCCCGCGGCGCGGGCCGCCGTCTCGCCGACCGGGCCTGTCACAGTCGCCTCGCCCACCACCCACCAGGGCATCCGGAGGCGGAGGGTCATTGGGCGCTGGCCAGCCCTGACCCGGATCACGTAGCGCCGCGCCATCGGCCGCGATACGAAATCCGCCATGCGGGGCGCGTTGGGCGCGTAGGTGCTCATGGCGCTGTCGTATTCGCTGACCGAAATCTCCGCGCCGGTGGCCTTATGGAACGCGCGCATGCCGTGGTACTGGGCGAGCAGAAGCTCGTCGCCCGATTCGTAGCAGAAGTCCGCGCCATGGCGCATGTGCGCCTGTACCAGCGTGCCGTGGCAGCACCAGAAGTGCTCCGTTCGGCTGCCCCAGCCCATTTTCGCGCCGCCGTTCATCGGCAGGTAGTAGGCCACCATGCCGGTGCCGGGGTGCTGCTGGGCCAGAATGCCGTTGTCAAAGTTGCGCTCGATGTAGTCCGCGTAGCGGGTGTCGCCGGTGACGCGCAAAAGGAAATCCGAAAGCCGGATCATGTTGTAGACGACGCAGTGCTCCTGGTTTTCCGGTCCCAGCCGCTCGGACAGCTGGAACGGCGGCGTCCAGACCTCGTCGCAGGTCTGCCCGCCGGTGGCGAAGGCGCCCCGTTCGGTGACCGCCATGCGCCAGTAGGCCTTGACGATGTCCAGATACTTCGCCTCGCCTGTCAGCTCCCACATCCTGGCGAGGCCCAGCATTTCCGGAATGGTGGTGTTGGCGTGCATGTTGGTCAGCACGTCCTCGCCCCGGAGCAGCGGCTCAAACAGCCGCGGACGCAGGTAGCGATGGAACAACTCCAGGTATTTTTCGTCCTTCGTCAGGCCGTAGAGATCGGCCCAGGCTTCCAGCATGCCGCCGGTTTCCACATCCAGAATGTCGTCAAACTGCTCGCGGGTAAAGCGGCCTGACCAGTCGTAGAACCAGTCCGCCGCGCTGTCCGCAACCTTGAGCGCTTCGGCGTTTTCGGCATAGCGCGCCATGTCGATCAGGCCCATCAGCGTCTTGTGCAGTGTGTACTGCGGCGCCCAGATTTTCTTGCCCCGGGCCAGCCAGTCCAGGTACGTCGCGGGGATGGAGAACACCCAGCGCCCGCCGTTCTCCGACTGGCAGCGGGCGAGCGCCCGCACGATGGAATCGCCCCGGCCCTTCAGCCCCTCGTCCGCGTAGTAAGCCCAGGAAAACGCGCAGGCCGACAGATAATGCCCCAGGAAATGGCCGCGCAGCTGGCATGTGGGGGATTCCCAGCCGCCGTGCACCTTCTCCGGCAGGCCATAGTCGACGCGCAGGCCGGATTCATAGTAGAAATTTTGCAAAAGAAGCTCTTCGTCCAGGGCCAGCATGTAGTTGCGCACCAGCTTGATGCGCTCCTTGAGCTCGGGGGACAGGATCTCCACCCGTCCGGGCGCAAGTGTGTTCCAGATCATCATGGGCTCCTCCTTCAGGTGGTTTGAGGGGCTGCGGGGGCGCAGCGGAACTGGTTGTCCTCCGTTCCCGGTGGTGTGCGCGCCGGGAGCGCGCTACGATTTGATATAGACGGGAATGCGGTCAAGCGGCGCGTCCGCCTCAATGAACCGGCCGCCGGGGATCGCGTTCCCACCCTCGAGGGGTTTCCACAGCCCTTCCGGCAGGTACACGCTGCGGCTCCGCTGCCCGGCGCGCATCACCGGCGCGACCAGAAGGTCCCTCCCCAGCATGTACTGGTCTTCCAGCGTCCAGCAGGTTTCATCGTCCGGGAACTCGTAGAACATCGTCCGCATTACCGGGGAACCGTTTTCATGAGCGTCCCGCATGGCATCCCGGAGCCTGTCCCTGAGTGATTCCCGCAGGGTAAGGTGCTTTTTGCAGATTTCGTAGACTTCCTCGCCGAAGCTCCACACCTCGTTGGGCGCGCCGGAGCGGCATTCGCAGCCGCCGGTGGTGCCATACTGCGGCTGGCGCGGCAGTCGAAACCCGTGCAGACGCATCACCGGGCAGAAGGCGCCCCATTCGAACCAGCGGGCGAACAATTCCCGGAAGGCGGGGTCGTCCCCGCGCCCGCCGTGGAAGCCGCCGATGTCCGTGGTCCACCACGGAATGCCCGCAAGCCCCATGTTGAGGCCCGCCGCCAGTTGGCAGCGCAGGCTTTCGAAGGTGGAGGCGATGTCGCCCGACCAGACCAGCGCGCCGTAGCGCTGACTGCCCGCCCAGGCGCAGCGCACCAGGTTGACCACATTGGAAACGCCCGCCGCCCGCATGCCGTCGTAGAAGCCCTTGGCGTACAGCATCGGGTAGAGGTTTCCCACCTCCAGGCATGAGCCCAGGTGGTAGCGGAAGTTGTCGAAGTCGTAGACCTCATACTCCGGCTCGGCCTCGTCCAGCCAGAAGAGCTTCACGCCCTTATCGAAGTAATTGCGCTTGGCACGCGCCCACACATAGGCTTGCGCTTCCGGGTTGGTGGCGTCAAAGAAGCCCTGCTGCCCGCGAAGGTCCATCATGATCGGAATGCCGCGCTCCGACTTGACCAGAAGGCCCAGCCTGCGCATTTCCTCATAAGAAGCGTTCCGCTTGTCCACCGTCGGCCAGATGGACACCATCAGTTCAATGCCCATCGCCTTCAGCTCGCGGATCATCGCCTCCGGGTCGGGCCAATAGGTTTCGTCAAATTTCCAGTCGCCCTGCATCGGCCAGTGAAAGTAATCCGCCACAATCACATCCATCGGAAGTCCGCGCCGGACGTGTTCCCGGGCGACGCCAAGAAGTTCCTCCTGCGTCTGATAGCGCAGCTTGCACTGCCAGAAGCCCAGACCGTATTCGGGCATCATAGGCGCGCGGCCGGTGGCGGCGGAATAACTAGAAAGGATCTGGGCGGGCGTATCCCCGGCGGTGATCCAGTAATCCATGCGCTTAGTCGCCTGCGCACGCCAGAGCGTGACGTTATTGGCAAAGACCGCCTCGCCGACGGCGGGGTTGTTCCATAAAAAGCCATAGCCCTTTGAGGAGACCAGAAAGGGTACGCTGGCCTGGGAGTTGCGCTGCGCCAGTTCCAGATGGCAGCCCTTCAGGTTGAGCGCCTCCTGCTGATACTGGCCCATGCCGTATAGCCTTTCCGAAGGGTCGGCCTCAAAGCGGACGTCCAGCGCGTAGTCGCCGCCCCGGTGCGCTCGGAAAGTGCGGGCGTGCACTTCCAGCGAAAACTGCTCCAGCGGATTTTCGCTGCGGCTGTCCCGGGCGTACTCCCGGAGGAGCAGCCTGTCCCCTTGAAAGAAGGTCAGGCGGCCTGTGCCGTCAATCTCCGCCCGGATTCTGCCATTTTCGATGGACGCCTTGTTTTCATCAATATGAATATGGGTATGTAAAATACCAGAAAAACTATCGGTCGGGAGCAGCGCGAAATCCTCGCCCTCAAGGCGGCCGTCAATGGGCACAGCACGGACGCGCAAGCTGTGTTCTCCTTGCGCCTCAAGGCAAAGTGTCTCGCCATCCATACGAAAAAGCAGCTTTTCAGCCCAAACCTGAAAGGCTCCTCGCATTACGCTCACCCCTCGCTGTGATCATTTTCATGATAGAATAAACCGCTCCTTCTGTCAATGAATAATTTCACCATATTCCCACGCAATTCATCAAGGAGTAAATTCCATATCGGTTACCAACGCAATAAGAACGCTGCCGCATTTGGCGCTCGACTTGAACTTTCATTCAAATTTGCGCTTTTTGCGGCAGCGTTTCGGCAGATACGGACAAATCCTCCGGCGGTTATTTCAAGTGGCGGGGGCTGACGCGGTCGTACTTCTGCATCAGCGCTCGGTAGATGGAACCGGTATGTAGCGGCTCGTCGATCCCCGGGATCCGGGCGGGTTCGGGTGGCGCCTGACGCACGCAGGCAACGTACCCGTTCAACTCGCAGGTCTGCGTCGGGCGCAGGGTCAGGCCCTCGCTTCGCGCACGCCGGATCAGCTGAAACGTCCCGTTCATTACAATTCCTCCTCTCGCATGGGCTCGCTTTATCCTATGCGGGGGAACTTTTTTGCGTTTTCCATGTTTTGAGCACTTGCCTTGAGAGACGGATATGATATAATAGAATAAGTATATTACGCCCGCAAAAAAGAGAGGCGGTTTGCGATATGGCTAACGCCCGATCTGGCGGCCCCCGCCGCCCCGACTTGGATTACTACGAATACAAGCGGCTGCACGAGCAGCGCACGCGGCAGGAAGCTGCGCTGAACGTAAAACCCGCGCCCGCAAAGCCAGCAGCCGAGAAGCCCGCGGCCCCTGTGCCCGCGGCGGCAAAACCCGCGTCTCCGGCGCTGGAGAAAGTGAAACCTGCGGCCCCGTCCTCTGTCATTCCGCAGGCAGCGGTGCAGGCTGCGTCTGCCCCGGCTTTTCATGCTGCCCCGCGCCCGGCTGAAAAACCTGCCCTCGCCCCGCAGCAGGAGCCGATTGAGCCGCCGGAGCCGCCCATGGACGACGAGCTGGATCTGCCCGAGGAGCCTTTGGATCTGCCGGAAGAGAAGCCGTCGCTGTTCTCCGGCGTCAAGGCGATGATGAAGGGCGTTACCCGCCGCGTTCCGTCGGATGAGCAGGAGGAGCCGGAAGAGCATCCGTCCCGAGAGCGCCGTGGCCGCCACGAGGCGGAGCCGGAAGAACCCCTGCAGGAGTCAGCGCCGGAGGACGAGGACGACCGACAGGACGACGCGCCGCAGATCGATAACCCCATCGGCGACGCACTGGTCAAGGTCAAGGGCCTGTTCCAGTCGGCCCGCGCCAAATTTGCAGAGCGCCACGCCGCCCGGCCCTCGGACGTGGAAGAGCCGGAAGATTCCGGCGAGGAATCCGAAGACGAGCCGGACACGCGGCCCATTCAGGCGTTTGACGCGCCGGATGACGCGCCAGTGATCTCACGCCGCATGCGCAAAGCCGCCCAGAACCATGAAAAGCAGGACGAACCGCCGATTCTCGACATCGGCGCGGTGAACCTGAACGAAGTGGACGAGCTGGTTTCCAAGCCCGGAACCACCGTGCACGCAGGCTTTGCCGAGGAAGCGCCCACGATCCCGGCGGAACAGCCCGCCCCGAAAGCCGCGCCGCCCGTCATTGAGCCGGAAGGCGAGAGGGACGACGATTACGACGATGACGATGACGACGACCTGCCCTCCACCCGCGGCACCCGGCTGTTCGGCTTTTTCAAAAAGTTCCGCAGCCGGAACGCGCAGCCCGAGGCCGAGGAGACGCAACCTGAACCTTCGCAGCCGGAGGGGGAGGACCAAGACATGGACGACAACCAGAGAGCGGCCCTGACCCAGCGCCTGTCGGAGGATCTGGAGGGCGGCCCCACGCTTTCCCGCAAAGAGCGCAAGGCGCTGGCGGCCGGGAAGACGGTTCGCGCGGCGACGCCTGCCGCCGCCCCGGCGATTCCCGTGGTTCCATTTGCGCCCGCCGCGCCCAAAGTGCGCGAAACGCCTGTTGCGATGCCTTTTGACGCGCCGACATCTGCCCGTCCAGCTCTTCCGGTGGATGAGCCCACGCAGCAGTTCCGCCCGTTGCGCCCCCGCCCCGCGCGTCTCGCAGCCGCCGAGCCCATCCGCCCGGTGGAGCCGGAGGACGACGAGTACGAAGAGGACGACGACGATGACCTTCCGGTCCGCCGCGCGCCCAAACCGCCCAAGGAGAAGAAACGCCGCGTCTATCAGGATGAGGATCTGGAGGACGAGGAGTACGACGAGGGCGACCGCTACGACGAGGAGTACGACGACGAATACGACGACTACGACGACGAGGATGAGTACGACGAGCGCTACGACGACGAGTATCGCGTCAGCGGCGGCCGCCGTTTCCTGGGCTTCCTGAAGGGACTGGTCTTGTTCATCCTGTTCCTTGCGGTGTGCGTGCTGGTGCTCCGTCAGCTGGAGGGCAGCCGCCTGATCTCACTGGGCGGGTTGCGCGACGCGGTTGGCCAGGTGGTTCCCATCAACCTGATCCTACCGTCGCCAGAACCGACGGCGACCCCGATGCCCACCGAGGCCCCCACTGAAGTTCCCACTGAAGCGCCCACCGTCGCGCCTTCCGAGGAACCCACTGCGGCGCCTCAGGTGACCGCCCCGGCGGAGACGCCCGGCGCGGACATCGCGCAGGTGGAGCCGACGGACGACATCACCTCCGTCGATTGAGTTTGATACCAGTGATTCCGGCAGCATTGCTATGCCGGAATCATTTTTGAGCGGCGAGGAGAATAACACATGAAGTACGTGGTTGCGCTGGATCAGGGAACCACCAGTTCCCGTGCTGTCCTGTTTGATGAGACTGGCGCGCTGGTTGCGGCGCGCGGCATTGAGTTCCCGCAACTCTACCCCGAACCCGGTTGGGTGGAACACAACCCGGATGACATTATCACCACGCAGATCGACGCGCTGCGGGAGACCGTGCGCGCTGCGGCTGTGGACCCGAAGGACATCGTGGCGCTGGGCATCACCAACCAACGGGAGACCACCCTTGTGTGGGACAGGATATCCGGAAAGCCCCTCTACAACGCCATCGTGTGGCAGTGCCGCCGCACCGCGTCGCTGGTGGAACGGCTCAAGCAGGACGGCTTGGGCAGCGTGATCCGCGACCACACAGGCCTGATTGCCGACGCCTACTTTTCCGGCACGAAACTGCAATGGCTGCTG
>CALGYL010000104.1 GCA_937934775.1 uncultured Clostridia bacterium | reverse complement strand
TATTACGACGACGAACCCGTCTATCCCGGCGACGTGTGGGACGACGTGAGTCACCTGCAGCAGAAGGACCCGCAGCGAACCGGCTATGATACCCAAAAACCCCTCAGCCTTCTCACCCGCATCATCCGCTGCGCCTCCCGGCCCGGCGACCTTGTCATGGATCTGTTCGCAGGCTCCGGCACCACGCTGGAAGCCGCGCGGTTGGAGGGCCGCCGCTTTGTGGGCGTGGACATGAGCCCAATCTCCCATATGACGGTCCGCAAGCGCATGATGGGCGCGCAGATGCTGTTTGACGCGCCACCCTCCCAGGGGGAACCGTCCGCCGAGTGCTCGATGCTGCCGGGCGTCGGCTTTTATGAGCTATCATTGGATAAATTTGAACTGGAAGATGGGCTGGTCGCAAAAGCGATCAAGGGTCTCGACGCCGTGGACAACTGGGGCGCGGGTTACCTTCGCGGCGGCGTGTTCCACCTGATGACCCGGGAAGAACGCACCCAGAAAAATCCGCTTCTGACCGGGCGGATCAGCTTGCCCGTGTTCGAAGGAACCCCTGTCATACGCATCGGCGACGTGACAGGCCGCGCGTTCCACTACGCGCTTCAGAGCGACTGAAGAAAAAAAACAAGCTCTCGCTTCAAAAAAACCGGCTTCCCGCAAGGGTTGAAATTAACAAAAACCGCCGCTCGGGCGCGCTTGCGCACCGTCGGCGTTTCTTGTATAATCATCGGCAATCTACCAGTGTAAAACGTGAAAGCGTCCGTGGCGGCGAATGGGGTATCCCGCAGGGCAAAACACAGCGCGGCGGGAGAACTCGGCGCTGTTTTGCGCAAACGCGGGCCGTCCGGCGGCGTATCGTTTGCATTTGGGAAAATGAAATATGGGAGGCGTTCAAGGATGAACCGCGTTTTCAACTTCGCTCCCGGGCCCGCCGTGATGCCGCTTGAAGCGCTGGAGACTGCCGCGCGCGAAATGACCTCGTATAAAAATACGGGCGTTTCCGTGATGGAGATGAGTCACCGCTCCAAAATGTATCTGGAAATCTTTGACGAAACGGTGGCCCTGACCCGGGAACTGATGGCGATTCCCGACGAGTACGCGGTTCTCCTTTTGCAGGGCGGCGCCACCGGTCAGTTTGCCGCGGTGCCGATGAACCTTCTGACCGGAAGCGGCAAAGCCGACTACGTGGACAGCGGCAGCTTTGCCCACAACGCGATGATCGAGGCCGCGAAATACGGAAAAACCCGCGCCGCCGCCAGTTCGCGGGAAACCGGCTACACCCGCATCCCCGAAATCGGCCCCGCCACCTTCGATCCGGAGGCCGACTATGTGCACATTACCACCAACAACACCATCTTCGGCACCCGCTTCACCGAAATCCCTAAAACCGGGAAGGTGCCGCTGGTGGCGGATATGTCCTCCAGCATCCTGTCGGAAACTTACGACATCCGCGATTTCGGCGTGATTTATGCCGGCGCGCAGAAAAACATCGGCCCTGCGGGCTTCGCGTTGGTGATCGTCCGCCGGGATCTTCTGGGCCGCGAAATGCCCATCACGCCAAACGTCCTCAGCTGGAAAAAGATGACCGACGCCGACTCCATGTACAACACCCCCACCACTTATTCCATCTACATGGCGGGGCTTTGCCTGAAGTGGCTGAAGAACTTGGGTGGTGTGCCCGCGATCGAGAAGATCAACATCGAAAAGGCCGCGTTGCTCTACGACTATCTGGACGAGAGCCGCCTGTTCAAGGGCGTCGCCGAAGCGCCGTGGCGCTCCCGCATGAACGTCACCTTCCGCACCGGCGACGAGGTGTTGGACGACGCCTTCGTCAAGGAAGCGGCGAAACTGGGTCTGATCAACCTCAAAGGCCACCGCTCCGTGGGCGGCATGCGCGCCAGCATCTACAACGCCATGCCCGTTTCGGGCGTGGAAGCGCTGGTAGCCTTTATGAAGCAGTTCGAAGCCGGGAGGGCCTGAGCATGTACAAAATCAAGACGCTCAACGAGATTTCGCCGATCTACCGGGAGTATCTGAATCAAGATCAGTACCAGGTGGCGGCCGACATCGAAGCCCCCGACGCGATTCTTTTGCGCAGTGCCGACATGCATAAGCTGGAGCTGCCCCAGTCCCTGGTGGCCGTGGCCCGGGCGGGCGCGGGCGTCAACAACATCCCGGTCGACGCCTTGTCCCAGAAGGGCGTGGTGGTGTTCAACACCCCCGGCGCCAACGCCAACGCCGTGCGTGAGCTGGCGATTACGGCGCTTCTGCTCTCCTCCCGCAAGATCATCAAGGGCATCGAGTGGGTCCGGACGCTGAAGGGCATGGGCGCGGAAGTCCCGAAGCTGGTCGAAAAGGGCAAGAGCAAATTCGTCGGCCCGGAACTGCGCGGGAAGACGCTGGGCGTGATCGGTCTGGGCGGCGTGGGCGTCCTGGTGGCCAACGCGGGCGCGGGGCTGGACATGAACGTCATCGGCTTTGACCCGTTCGTCACCGTCGAGCACGCCTGGATGCTGTCCCGGTCGGTACACCGGGTGTCCAGTCAGGACGAGCTGCTGGCCAAGAGCGACTATGTCTCCATCCACATTCCGCTGCTTGACGAGACCCGCGGCAGCTTCAACGCCGCCACCCTCGCCAAGATGAAAAAGGGCGCGACGCTGATCAACCTGTCGCGAGGCGAACTGGTGGTGAACCGGGATGTGCTTTCCGCCATCGCCAGCCGCCAGATCCGCGCCTACGTCACCGACTTCCCGGAGGACGAGCTGATCGGGGAAAAGGGCGTCATCGCGATCCCCCATCTGGGCGCATCCACGCCGGAGAGCGAGGACAACTGCGTGGTCATGGCCAGCTGCCAGATCGACGCGTACCTGAACCGAGGCGCGATCCGCAATTCCGTCAACTACCCCGACTGCGAGCTGGGCGACATCGCGGGCCACCGCATCTGCGTACTGCACGCCAACGTGCAGGGCGTGGTGGGCGCGATCACTTCGCGCATCGCGGCGCTGAACATCAACATCGGCGGGATGGTCAACCGCTCCCGCGGAAAGTACGCCTACACCGCGCTGGATTTGGACGACGCGATTTCCCCCGAGTTGGCCGCGCAGATCGGCCAGTTGGACACCGTGTACGGCGTGCGCTGCCTATGACGAAGGTCCTGTCCTCCCCCCACAACCACACCCGCTATGTGGATGGCACAAACACCGCGCCTGAGATGGCGAAGGCGGCGTATGACGCGGGCTTCGTGTCCTTCGGCTTCTCCGAGCACGGTCCGCAGCGCTTCGACCAATCGTACGCGCTGAGCGCGGAGAGCGCCGCCGCCTACCGGGTGGAGATTCTGGCGCTGAAAACCCAATACGCGGGAAAGATGAAGATCCGGATGGGCATCGAGCGGGATTCTTACGCGGATTTTGACCGCTCCGACTACGAGTATACCATCGGTTCCACGCATTATCTGCCCTCGGGGGATGGCCACATCGCGGTGGACAGCACCGAGGACAACCTGCGCAAGCTGATCGCAGAAGACTACCTGGGCGACCCTTACCGCATGACAGCGGACTACTTCGCGCGGCATGCGGCCTTTCTGGAAGCCTTCCGCCCGGAGATCATCGGACACTTCGATCTGGTGAAAAAGCTCAACCAGCGGTTCAGCTTCTTTGATGAGGAGGATCCCCGGTACTTTGGCCCCGCCCTCGCCGCGCTTACGCGCATCGCGGGGACCGGAGCGCTCCTCGAGGTCAACACCGGCGCAATCGCGCGCGGCTGGCGGACCGACCCCTACCCTTCCCCGCTGCTGCTTCGGCGCTGGCGGGAACTGGGCGGGCGCGTGATCATCAGCGCAGACTGCCACGACCTTCGCTTCATCGACTGCGCTTTCGGCCAGTGCGTTCCGCTTCTCCTGGGCGCAGGCTTCTCCGAAGCCTGGCGGCTCGGAACCAGGGACGCCCTCTTTGAGCCCTACCCCCTCGCCTGATCCAAAATAGAACATACCGCGCGAAACGCATTTGCCCCGCCAGTTAAAAACTGGCGGGGCAAACAGTCCCTTTCGTCAGCGGGCCGAACGGAAATCCAGGAAGAATTTTAGGCCTGCGCAACATCTATCCTCGCGCTAGAACATCGCCAAGGAGGTTACAGCGCACCGTGTCAGCGCTACTTCTCCCACTCTTCCAGGTTGTTGGTGATGATCTTTGCGATCTCCTCCAGCACAACGCGCTGCCGTCCGCTGGCGGGGGTCTTCTGCAGTACGCCGTCGTTTAACGAATCCTGCAGCATGAAATCAATGGAGAGGCTTAATTCATTGGCGATGGCCACCAGCGTCTCCACGCTGGCTTTGCGGGTGCCCCGCTCGATATGCCCCAGAAAGGAGAGCGACAGGCCCAGCTTCTGGGCCAGTTCCTCCTGCGTCATGCGCATTGCTTTGCGCCGTTTGCGGATCCTCATGCCCAGGCTCTTGTAGTCCATGCTCATTACCCCTCGCCCGCATAACGCGGAAAGTATCGCGCCATCGATCCAAGCGCGGAATTAACATTGTTTTTGACGCGGTTTCGCCACGAAAAGTTCCGGCCACGGCGGTTCTCGATGCGCTTGATAAAACAAGCTGAAAAATGATATAATAAGGAAAACTTACGCGCCCGGAGCGGATCATGCAACAACTTCAAAAACGATGGCTGTGGATTCTTCTTGCGCAGGCTCTGATCGTGACGGGTGTGACGGCGCTGGCGGTTATATTGCTGCTTGCCGGGCCGGACGCGGCGGGGCCGGTTTATGGCGTATTCATGTGGGGCCTTACGCCGCTCACCGGCGCGGTGACGGCGTTTTTTGCCGTTAGACTCGGCCTCAACGCCTACAACGCGTTCTGGGTGCCGCCCATCGCCCAGACGGCCGCCCACTGGCTGATCGCCGGGCTTCCGCCGCTCTCCTTCGGAATGCCGCTGACGGTCATGCTGGTTTCCATCGTCGGCGCGGCGGCGGGCGAGGAATGGATGAAGCGCGGGGGGGAACTGCGCGGGGGACATAAGAAAAAGTAAACCGGAGGCGCGACATGGCGAAAAACTTGATTCTGACCTGCGACGCGGGCACCACCGGCAGCAAATGCTCGGTGTTCGACCCGAAGGGCGCCGCGCTGTGCGTCGTCAAGAAGGAGTATATAACCTCCTACCCCAAGCCCAATTGGGCCGAACAGAACCCAGACATACTGCTGGAATCCATCATTGAAGGCGTCAAGGAGCTTCTGAGCCAGGTCAATCCCGCCGACATCGCCTGCGTGGGGCTGTCGGGCACGATGAACGGATGCATCGCCGTCTCGGAAGACGGCCGCGCGCTCTACCCAAACATCATCCATTCGGATTCCCGCGCGTGGCGGGAGGCGCAGGCCATCGAGAAGGCGATCTCCCGGGACGATTTTTACCGAATGACCGGCAACCGGCTGGACCATCACTTCACCCTGCCGAAGATTCTGTGGATGCGCAAGCACCTGCCCGACGTATACCGGCATACCCGCTGGTGGCTCAACACCAAGGACTACCTGTACGCCAAGCTCACCGGCCGGGTGGGTTACACCGACTATTCCGACGCTTCCCTGACCATCGCGCTGGACCTAAAGAAAAAAGTCTGGGCTTCGGATCTTCTGACCGAGCTTGGGCTGGACCCGGCTCGGATGCCGCAGATCCTCAAGGGCTCGGACGTGGCCGGACGTATCACCCGCGAGGTGTCAAAGCTCACCGGCCTTCTTCCCGGAACGCCGGTTGCCATCGGCGGCGGCGACGGCGCCTGTGCCGGGCGCGGCGCGGGGCTGTACAAGCCGGGCGCGGGTTACTGCTGCATCGGTTCCAGCGCGTGGGTCTCGCAACTGACGCCCGAACCGCTGCTGGACGAAAAGCAGCGCATCTTTAATTATCTGGACATGGACGGCGAAATCAACCATTCGCTGGGCGTGGTGCAAACCGCCTCTTCCGCCTATGACTGGGCGGTGGGCAACCTTTTGAACGACGGCCGCAAGCTCACCGGCGCGGACTATTCCCGCATTGAGAACATGGCGCGGCAGATCGAGCCGGGCGCAGAGGGCGTCCTGTTCCTGAACACCCTGATGGGCGAACGCACCCCTTATTGGGACCCCAACACCAAGGGGTGTCTCGTGGGATTTTCGCTCTACCACGACCAGCGGCACGTAGCCCGGGCCATATACGAAGGCGTGGCGCTGTCACTGAACACCGTCGCCCGCATCATGGCGGAAAACGGCGCGCCGATTGACTCCATCATCCTCACCGGCGGCGGCGCGCGCAGCGGCCTCTGGCCGGACATCTTCGCCAGCGTCTTCGGCGTGCCCACCAGCGTACACTACGCGCCGGGCGAAGGCACCAGCCTGGGCGCCGCGATGACCGCGGGCGTGGGCATCGGCATCTTTAAGGATTACGAGCAGGCGGCGGGCATCGTGCGCTCCCGTTCACAGCATACCGTCAACCCCGCCTGGAACGACAAATACAAGCGGGTCTACGAGCTTTACAGCGGCATTTACGAGCGCATGAAGCCCATCTTTGACGGCATTGCCAAGGAATGGCCCTGATGAGGCGCGCCATTGACGATCCGCACAGCTTCGTCGAGCGCGTACGGCCGATGTACGACGAACTGTTCCAATGCGCCTATGTTCTGACGGGCAATCTGGAGCTGGCGGAATACGTTCTGCGCAGCGCTCTCCTTGAGGCATACCTCCGGCGCAGCGAATGGCGCGAGCGGATGAGCTTCCACGAGGGCATCGCCTACGCGCTGCGCGCGGTGGCGCTGACCGAACTTCGCCGCATCCGCGCCGTCGGCGGATATGAGCTGGACTGGTCTCTTCCGGCGGGCGCGAATCTGACCCCGCAGGAGATGGCGCTCAAAGACCGGGTCGAACGGGAATCCATTCGCACCCAGCGGCTGATGCTCCTCGTCTTTGGCTGCGCGATGAAAACCTCCCAGACGGCGCAGGCGCTGTCCCTGAGCACGCCTGGCGTCAAGGAAGGGCAGCGCAGGCTGCTTTCCAGGCTTCAGCGCGCATCGGGCCTTGGGCGCCGGGAAATGGAAACCCGGATGGAAGCACTGAGCGAAAAGCTCCTGTCCTCCCCCTGCCCGGACGCCCCCGCCTGCGGCGAGACGCTCAGGGCCTTCGAGCGGGATGCCCAGGGGCAGATTGCGCGAAAACCTTCCGCGGGCCACGTCGTCAGCATGACGTTTTTATTCGCCGGCGCGATCCTGTGCGCGCTATTATTCTGGCTGCTGACGGTGCTTCTCGAGCCTCGCTCCACCACCGCGCCCTCGCCGTCCCCCTCCGCTCAAGTGCAACAAGACGACGCGAACTTTTCAACAAACGCTGGTTGACAAACCGGGCGGCGCTTGCTATACTTTCCGAAATATAGAATTTGGAGGATCCATATGCTGGGTACAATTCGGGAAGGTCTGACCTTTGACGACGTGCTGCTGGTTCCTCGGCGCAGTTCGGTGCTGCCCAAGGACGTCGATCTGTCAGTCACGCTGTGCGAGGGACTGAACCTCAACATTCCGCTGTTGTCCGCCGCGATGGACACCGTCACCGACGCGCGTCTGGCCATCGCCATGGCCCGGGAGGGCGGGCTGGGCGTCATTCACAAAAACATGTCCATCGCCGAGCAGGCCATGCAGGTGGATAAGGTCAAACGAAGCGAGAACGGCGTCATTAATGATCCGTTCTTTTTAGGCCCCGACGATCTGACCAGCGACGCCCTGAAATTGATGGAACGCTACCGCATCTCCGGCGTACCCATCACGAAGGACGGAAAGCTTGTGGGCATCCTGACCAACCGCGACCTGCGCTTCGTCACCGAGTTCAACGTTCCGGTCTCTACCTATATGACCAGCGAACACCTGATCACCGCGCCCGTGGGCACCACGCTGGAGGCGGCCAAGCAGATCCTGGCCAAGCACAAGGTGGAAAAGCTGCCGCTGGTGGATGCCGAGGGCTACCTCCGCGGCCTCATCACCATCAAGGACATCCAGAAGGCGGCCAAATACCCCTTCTCCGCCAAGGACAAGGACGGACGCCTTCTCTGCGCCGCCGCCGTTGGCGTCGCCCACGACACGCTGGACCGTGTCAAGGCGCTGACGGACGCTCATGCGGACGCCATCGCCATAGACACCGCCCACGGCCATTCGGCGGGCGTTCTTCAGATGGTCTCCACGATCCGCGGCCTATACCCGAACCTTCGCATCATCGCCGGCAATGTCGCTACCGCGCAGGCCACCGCCGATCTGATCCAAGCGGGCGCGGACGTCGTCAAAGTGGGCATCGGCCCCGGCTCCATCTGCACCACCCGCGTGGTGGCCGGCATCGGCGTACCCCAGATCACCGCCATCGCGGACTGCGCGGAAGCGGCGGACAAACTGGGCAAGAGCATCATCGCTGACGGCGGCATCAAGTACTCCGGCGACCTGACCAAGGCCATTGCCGCGGGCGCGACCGCGGTCATGATCGGCAGCCTCTTCGCGGGCACCGACGAAAGCCCCGGAGCCATCGAGATTTTTCAGGGCCGTTCCTTCAAGGTGTACCGCGGCATGGGCTCCATGGGCGCCATGGCCGAGGGCAGCAAGGACCGCTACTTCCAGGAGGACGCCAAGAAACTGGTACCCGAGGGCGTCGAGGGCCGCGTGCCTTACAAGGGTGTGCTTTCGGAAACCGTGTTCCAGCTGATGGGCGGCCTTCGGTCCGGCATGGGCTACTGCGGCACCCCCAGCATTCAATCGCTGCGCAGCGAGGCCGAATTCATCCGCATTACCAATGCCGGCCTCATCGAAAGCCACCCACACGACATCTCCATTACGAAGGAATCTCCCAACTACTCGGTTGGGCAATAAACCCGGGAGGAAACCAGCCGCATGACCCAGAATTTGCCCGGACGCAGACCCTGCGCGCAATGGATCGCGCTCATAACAGCCCTCGCGCTGCTACTTGCCGGAGCGCCGGCGGCCTACGCCGCGCCCACGGTGCGCGTGGCGCTACGCGCGTCCATCACATTGGGCCTGACCGCCGACCGAAACGACACCGGCGCGCTCTGCGCCTCCGTTAAAACGTCCGACGGCTCCACGGCGCCGGTGGTATCCTGGTCCAGCAGCGCGCCCGGCGTGGTGTCGGTGGATGGAAACGGCAAACTGACGGCCCACAAGCTGGGCACCGCCGTCATTCGCGCCTCCGCGGGCTCCGTGTCCGCGTCCTGCGTCGCCTCCGTCCGTCGGCTGCCGGTTCGATCGCTCACGCTGAACAAGCGCCGCCTCACCCTCCAGTCCAAGCGGGACGGCTTTCAGATGACCGCGTCGCCCTCGCCGTCAAACGCCGACGACCCCTCGGTTACCTGGTCCAGCTCCCGCCCGGAGGTTGCGACGGTCGATCGCCTGACCGGTTATATCACGCCGCTGAAGCCCGGCTCCGCCGTCATTCAGTGCCGCGCCGCCGACGGGACGAAGAAAAAGGCCTATTGCAACGTCACCGTCAAGGCAGTGCTCCCGGCCGCGCTCATTCTGGATAAACCCACCCTTGAGGTCAACGTAGGCGCGACGGCCACCCTGAAGGCGACCGTCTCCCCCGCGGATGCCACCGATCGGCGCGTCACCTGGTCTTCCAGCAACCCGTCGGTCGCTTCCATTTCGGGCGGCGTGGTCACGGGCCACAAGTACGGCAAGGCGACCATCACCTGCAAAACCCGCTCCGGCTCCGTCAAGGCGCAGTGCGCCGTCAGTGTGGGCTACTATACCACCGCCTTCCGCGCGCTGATCATCGGCCAGAACACCTACAGTTCCGGCGATCTGGACGCGCCCGCCATTGACGTCAAGCTGATTAGCAGCATGCTGGTCAACAGCAATTTCGGCGGCGGAAAAAGCGTGAATGTGACGCTCAAGGAAAACCTGTCCACCGCCAGCCTGAAAAGCGCGCTCAATTCCATGGCTTCCTGGGGCGTGGATGGGGACGACGTGACGTACTTCTACTACTCCGGCCATGGCAGTTATGACGATCCGGGCGCGCTGGTGGGCGTGGATGGCGATACCGTGTCCGTAAACGAGGTGCGGCAGTACCTGGACAAACTCCCCGGCACCGTGGTGGTGATTCTGGACAGCTGCTATTCCGGCTGGTACATCCGCAACAAGTCCCTGAACAAGGCGTCTACCGCTTCCATTGACACCAACGCGGTCAATAACCGCGTGGTCTCCGCGTTCAGCGCGGCAGGCGGTTCCTCAGGCCTTTCCGCCAAGACCTCCCTGGCGAGTTCCACCACCGCGCTGGGCAAGTACCGAATTCTGACCGCCTGCTCCTCCAACGAATCTTCCTACATCCTCTTCGCCGACCAGTTTGAAGGCTCCTCGCTGTTCACCTACTATCTGGCGAAGGGCGCGGGCGTTCAGGCCGCAAACTGGGAAGCGGATAAATTGTACGCCGACTGCAACAACAACAAAATCGTGACCCTGGACGAACTCTACCGCTTCGCACAGCCCCGCATCGCCGCAAACAGTGTGCTGCGTAAGGCGGGCGTCAAGCAATCGGTGCGCGTCTGGCCGGCAAACAGCTCGTTCCCGGTGGTGCAGCGGACGCCCTGACGGGCGGCAACCACATGCGGCTGCGCCATCCGCCGCTGCGAGGACGCCGTCAAAGCCGCCGTCAGGATGAAACTGCGAGGGCTTTGGCGCTGCGAATCTCCCGCAAATCCGGGAATGCCTGTTAATCCTTCGCGCCCGGTTGACAAAACCGCGCCGGAATGGTATCATCTTAGAAAACGCAACGATGGGAACGAGTACGCTCTGATCCCGCGCTTTCAGAGAGCCCCCGGTTGGTGGAAGGGGGTGCGCGGCCGGCGCCGAATACCTCCCGGAGCGGAGCGGGCGAACCCTTTCTGACCAATCGGCGGGAAGGCGGTAGTCTCCTCCGGTTGGCGCCCGTGAACGCGCCCTGAGGCCGCCTTTGGCGGCGAACGGAAGTGGTACCGCGGAGTATTGCCGCCTTCCCCCATGCGGGGCAGGCGGTTTTTCAATATCGGGGAGGGAAACCACATGAAATTCGCTCAGGATATGCTGGCCAGTCAGATGCAGACGCTCAGCGGCAGCGCCATCCGCGAGATCTTCCACCTTTTGTCTAAGCCCGGCATGATTTCCTTCGCGGGCGGCAATCCGGCAGCAAGCGCGCTGGAGCCCGATGTGATTTCGGAACTGGGCCAGAAGGCGCTGGAAAAGCACGGCTGGATGCTGCTTCAGTATGGCGCGACCGAGGGCTTCGCGCCGCTCCGGGAGAGCATTGTTTCGTTCGTTAAGCGCGCGGGCGTCGTCACCAAGCCTTCGCGGGTCTTCCCCACCCAGGGTTCGCAGCAGGCGATGGACCTTCTCTGCAAAGCGCTGATCAACCCGGGCGATGTGGTGCTGGTGGAGTCCCCCACATTCCTCGGCGCGCTGCACACGCTGCGCACCTACCGGGCGGACCTGAAAGCCCTCGAAACCGACGAGGGCGGCGTGATCGTGGACGCGGCGGAGGAGGCGATCCGGCGATACCGCCCCAAGCTGATGTACGTGATCCCCACCTTCCAGAACCCCACCGGCCGCACGCTGGCCTTTGAACGCCGCGAAAAGCTGGCGGATCTCGCCGCGAAGTACGGCGTCGTTCTGGCGGAGGACGACCCCTACCGCGACGTGCGCTTCTCCGGTACCCCGCTGCCCTCCATCAAGTCCTTCGACAAGGAAGGCTGGGTGGTGTATCTGGGCAGCTTCTCCAAGGTGATCGCGCCGGGCCTGCGCGTGGGCTACGCGGTGGTAGACAATGAGGATCTTCTGAAGAAGATGATCATCGGCAAGCAGGCGACCGACGTGCATTCGCCGCTTCTCAGCCAGGCGATCGTGGACGGATACCTGCGCAGCGGCCGCATGGAGGATCACCTTGCGAGCATCTCTCAGGACTACAAGGCGCGGCTTGACGTGATGCTGGACCGGCTGGATAAACTGCCCCCGTCGGTCACCCACACCCGGCCGGAGGGCGGCCTCTTCGTCTGGGCGCAGCTTCCGGAGGGCGTAAACGCACTTGAGATGCTGACAAAAGCCGTGGAGCGAAACGTCGCCTATGTGCCCGGCACCCACTTCTACTTTAACGGCGGCCACTTGAACACCATGCGCCTGAACTTCTCAAACGGGCAGTTTTCGGACGTGGCGGAGGGCATGGAGCGCCTCACTTCGGTCATCCTGGAAACGCTTGATAAGACGGAGGGTTCCAAATGAAATCGGGTCTTGACATCCTGCGCGAGCGCGGATTCGTCGCGCAGATCACCTTTGAGGAAGAACTGGAGAAGCTGTTCCAGTCGGGTCAGTCCATCACATTCTACACCGGGTTTGATCCGACCGCCGACAGTCTGCACATCGGCCACTACATCCCGATCATGGCCATGAGCCACCTTCAGAAGGCCGGGCACCGCCCCATCGCGCTGATGGGCGCGGGCACCGCCATGGTGGGCGATCCATCCGGCAAGACCGACATGCGCAAAATGCTGACCACCGAGGACATCGACCGGAACGCGCTGGCGGTCAAAAAGCAGATGGAACGGTTCCTCGATTTCAGTTCCGACATCCCCAACCGCGCCATCATGGCCAACAACGCCGACTGGCTGCGCTCGCTGAAATACGTGGACTTTCTCCGGGACGTGGGCGCGCTGTTTTCGGTCAACCGCATGCTGACCGCCGAGTGCTACAAGCAGCGCCTGGAAAAGGGCCTGACTTTCCTTGAGTTCAACTACATGCTGATGCAGAGCTACGACTTTCTGGAGCTGTTCTACCGCCACAACTGCGTCCTGCAGACCGGCGGCGACGACCAGTGGAGCAACATCCTCTCCGGCGCGGACCTGATCCGCCGCAAGGAGGCCAAGCCCGCCTTCGCGCTGACGTTCAAGCTGCTTCTGACCCACGACGGCCGCAAGATGGGCAAGACCGAAAAGGGCGCGCTGTGGCTGGACGCAAACCGCACCAGCCCCTACGACTTCTACCAATACTTCCGAAACGTCGACGACCAGGACGTGGAAAAGTGCCTGTCCCTGCTCACGTTCCTTCCGATGGAGGAAGTGAAGCGCCTCGCGTCCCTCGAAGGCTCCGGCATTAACGAAGCCAAGCGGACGCTGGCCTTCGAGGTGACCAGGCTCATCCACGGCGAGGAAGAGGCGGTTAAGGCCCGGGACGCGGCCGAGGCGCTTTTTGGCGGCGGCGGCGATCTAGCCAACATCCCCACCACGACCATCGCGCCCGTTCAGTTCCAGGAGGACAGCCGGTTGGTGGCGCTTTGCGCGCTCACAGGCCTGTGCAAATCCAAGGGCGAGGCGCGCAAGGCCATCGAGGGCGGCGGGTTGTACCTGGGCGACGACAAGGTGACGGACGTGGACCAGCGGGCGACGGTTGAGCAGCTGGAAGCGGGGCTGATCCTCCGGCGCGGTAAAAAGAGCTATCACCGCGTACTTCTGGCAAAATGACGACACCCTACAAAACTTTGATGAAGCGCGGCGCTGACGAGTTTCTCGTCAGCAAGTCGCGCTTCATCGGCTATGGCGCGCCGGTTGCCACGGACAGCGAGGCAGTCGCCTTCATCCATGAAATCCGCGTTCGGCACCGGGAAGCCAGCCACAACGTGTACGCCTACATTCTGGGCGCGAACATGGGCGTCATGCGCTACTCGGACGACGGGGAACCTTCCGGCACGGCTGGAATGCCGGTACTCGAGGTATTGCGCGCCCGGGGGGTGACCAACTGCTGCGTGGTCGTCACCCGCTACTTCGGCGGAATCCTTCTGGGCGCGGGCGGCCTTGTGCGTGCCTATGCCCAGGGCGCCTCCGTCGCGGTGGACGCCTCCGGTGTCGGCGCTATGTACCCTACCGCCCGCTACCTGATGGATGTGGACTATCCGCTGTTGGGCCGGGTGGAATACCATCTGAAGGGCCAGCCGGTGGTCATTGAGGACAAGAGTTTTACAGAGGTGGTCACGCTGACGCTCGTGGTCAAGTGCCAGGATGAGCAGGCGTTTGCGGACGGCGTAATCGCCGTCACCGACGGCCGCGTGCGGCCCGTCCGGTTTGAGGAGATGTATAGCGCATGGGATCTGTAAAACAATCCCCTACCCCGCTTGAAACCGGCCTGACCGCCGCTCAGGTGCAGGAGCGCATGCGGGAAGGCCTGTGCAATTCGGAAAATACAAAGGTCGGCAAGTCCGTTCCGCGCATCCTGCGGGAGAACCTTCTGACCCTGTTCAACGTATTGAACCTGGCGCTGGCGATTGCGGTTCTGGCGGTGGGGTCGCTTCGCAACGCCCTGTTCATGGGCGTGGTGTTCTCCAACGCCGTGATCGGCACGTTCCAGGAAATTCGTGCCAAACGCACGGTGGAAAAGCTGAAACTGGTGGTCGCGCCGGAGGCGCGCGTGCTCCGGGACGGGCGCTGGATGTCCATCCCGCTAAACCAGATCGTGCTGGACGACCTGATGCTCTTTGAAACCGGGAACCAGATTCCGGTGGACGCGTCGGTTCGGGACGGACTTGTAGAGATGGACGAGTCGCTCCTGACCGGCGAAAGCCTGCCGGTTCGGAAGAATCCGGATGAATTGCTGCTCTCGGGCAGCTTCGTGGTTTCGGGAAAGTGCGTGGCACAGGTGGAGCGCGTCGGCGATCATACCTACGCCGCGACCCTCGCGCGGGAAGCAAAGAAGCTGATCCCGCCCAAGTCGGAGCTGATGCGCTCGCTGAACGCGCTGATCCGCGGCCTGAGTTATGTCATTGTTCCGCTGGGACTGATCCTCTTTGCCCAGCAGTTCTGGTTTCACAATGCTCCGCTGAAGGAGAGCGTGGTTTCGACCGTCGCGGCCATGATCGGCATGATCCCGGAGGGGCTGGTGCTCTTGACTAGCGTGGCGCTGGCGGTGGGCGTGGTGCGGCTGGCGCAGCGCAAGACGCTGGTGCAGTCGCTGTACTCGATGGAGGATCTGGCGCGGGTGGACATCCTGTGCCTGGACAAAACCGGCACGATCACTTCCGGCAACCTGTCCTTTGAGCGCCTGGAGCCTCTTTCCGAGGGGGAGAGCGCCTGCGCCCGTGCGCTGGGCGCGATGCTGCAGGCGGTCGGCGGCTCAGACGCCACATCGAAAGCGCTCCTCCCCCGCTTTCCCGCGGCAAACGACACGCGCACCGGCCGCGTCGTGGCCTTCTCTTCCGCCCGCAAGTGGTCGGGCGCAGAGGTGGACGGCTGCTCGGTCATCCTGGGCGCGCCCCAGTTTGTGCTTCCGGACGCGGACGACGCTCTCAAAGAAAAGGTCGCTTCCATCGCGTCGGGCGCGCTTCGTGTGCTGGTTCTGGCAAAATCCCCCTGCCCGCTGGAGAGAGACCGGTTGCCGCATGGTCTGAAACCCATGGCGCTGATCCTCCTGTCCGACGAGATCCGCCCCGAAGCGCCGGAAACGCTGAAGTTCTTCGACCGGGAAGGCGTTACGATCAAGGTCATCTCCGGC
>CALGYL010000103.1 GCA_937934775.1 uncultured Clostridia bacterium | reverse complement strand
TGGCCTTGGTGACCTTGCGGAGTTGGCGGTTGAAGCCCTCAATGGCGTTGGTCGTATAGATGATGCGCAATCTGGGCGGCGCCCATGCCCAACGTTGCCGGAATCTGTGCACAATGACACCGATTTGCGTGCACAACGGCCTCCGGTTCGACTGCACTCACGGAGCGGAATACGCAGGCCGGCGCTTTCGGCCACTTGGGGCTTGTTTTTGCCTTTCGGGAGCCTTTTCTGGCAAAAGTGAATACCCCTGAATACCCCTGCGAGGGTGCCGTCCACGGGTATGCATAATAATCCACAAGTGATTCCTGCTCTATGGAACGCGTTTCATAGGGAATGCAAAGGAGGTTTTGCATGTGCGACAAAATATTCGCCCCGACACGTAAGAAAACGCATGCCGCTTGCGTCTAATCGATTGAAGGGGGTGAAGAGGTGCAAGGCTCCAGTGAGATCGGCCGACTCATGGATGAGCAGGGTGATAGCCTGCTCAGGCTATGCCGCCTGTACTTGAACGACGCGCACCTGGCAGAGGACGCCGTGTCCGAGACCTTCTTCAAAGCTTACCAGCACTTGTCCGACTTCCGCGGCGGCGCGTCCGAAAAAACCTGGCTTACCCGTATCGCCATCAACACCTGCAACAGCATGCGGCGGGGCGCGTGGTTCAAGCGCGTGAGGACGATGGACCGCCTGCCCGAGCAGGCCGCCCCCTTCGAACTTGCTGACGACACGCTGTCTGGCGAAATTGCGCGCCTCCCTCTCAAGCTCAAGCAAGTGGTGCTGTTGTTCTATTACCAGGATCTGAAGACCCGTGAAATCGCGGAGCTCCTGGGCATCAGCGAAGGCGCGGTCTCCGTGCGGCTGACCCGCGCAAGAGCCAAGCTCAGAACCGGCCTCACAGGAGGTGCTGAAGATGCATGATGTCAAGCGAACCATCGACGCAGAATTGTCTCAATTGCGCATGACGCCAGCGCACAAGGCGCGCATCGCCGCGCGCATTGACCGATATGAGGAGATCAACATGAATCGAAGATGGAAGCTGTCCGCTTCGCTGACTACGACGCTCGCCGCGGCGCTATTGCTGGCGACGCTGGCCTATGCCGCCACCCAATCCAGCCTGCTCGCACGGTTGTTCCCGTATTCCACGCCCACTCCGCAGGCCGAGCAGTTGCTCACGCCGGTTGGGCTCTCTCAATCCCAGGACGGCTGCAAGCTGACCGTAGACGAGTACCTTCTGGACGGCACGACGCTGTACCTGCATTGGACGGCGGAATCCGGCGCTGCCGAACCGCTGCTGTTGCTCCCCGGCACGATCGCAGCCCCGCATTGCATGCTGTCGGGCTATGGCGAAGCCGACACGATCGGCCCCGCGGCGGGCGTGCTGCTGGGCGATGAAGTGAACGGAAAGCCCCTGGGGCGCAGCCACAGCGGCACCAGCCGCATCAACTTGAGCAGCTTGGCGACGTTGGATAAGCCGTTTGACGTGACAATGACAGCGCTGTTCATGCGGCCCGTCGCGCCCATCGTCAAAGAAGCCGACATGACCGACCGCGAATATTCTCCCACGCTGATGCTGATGCCGGATTTTTCCGACTACACGGGATTTACGCTGCTGCTGGACAGGTTTGAATGGGAGGATGATCACACCTGGAACATCTCCCAGCCGGATGGGACGGGCCGTGGTATGTCTCTCGTGACGGGAACCTACGAGGATTCCGGTCTGTACAACCAGTGCTGGGACTGGGATTCGAGCAATCATCTGACCGCCAAGGATTATGAGCTGCAGGGCTACGCGGACCTGGCGGAGGAAGTTCCCGTCACGTTCACCGTGATCCCCGACGCCGCCAACATCACCCGCGCTGGAATCGACTACCCGCTGAAATTTTCCTTCGACGCGTTCGATGCCCAAGTCACCAAGGCCGACATCACTGCGACCAGCCTGGATGTTTACTTCCTCGTGGATGTCAAGCCTGCCGCAAAACTTCGGACCTGGGATTGGGGCTTCGAGGTGCGGCTGGACGGACGGGCACTGCCCTATGCGTTGGAACAGGCGCAGGAGGAAAGCGAGGATTGGCCCAGCAACCGCTTTGCGGTGTCCATTCAAGGCGAGACAAACGAAGCTACCCCGTCTTTCATCACCATCGTGCCCTACCTGGAGCCGCATGGCGACTACACGGACCGCACCGTGCTGGACGAATACGCCATGACCATCCCGCTGAAGGTTTCCCCATAACCGGGCGCCGGAGTGCGGCATCACGCTCCAATTGAAGAAGGGGATCGCAGCCGGATGCCTGAATACCCACCTGACGAACCCGCCGCAGGAACGGACGCTCCCGCGGCGGGTTTCCTATAGGACGGGCAAAGATTTCTGCTTTCATCCGCCGCGCCACCCAGGTTTCGGGCCGGATCAGCCCATGTTCTCGCAGCCGTTGGGCCAGAAGCGATAGGAAATCAGCGATTGGTCGACGGTGATGAATTCCAACTCGTACTCCACGCCGCCGGACATACTGACCACGTAGCTGATGGAGGTGCAGCCGCTCCCGTCCTGGATAAAAGCATGCTCGTCCGAATCGTATCCGTACGTGTTGATGACGGCCTTCTTCGGCTTTCTGCCGTCCTCAAACAGCGTTTGCACGGTGTCCATGGCCTTTTTCTTCAAATCGGCCTTCACCTGCCTGATGTATTTTTTCGAAGGCTCGTATTCTTTACGCCCGTCGCCTCGGTACGCGTAGTTCAGCGCGCCACTGGCAGCATCAATCTGTACCTCGCAGCGCGCATAGTCGTAATCGCCGCCATTCTCCCGGACCAGCATGTCCTCCGGGCCGAACCGGACCCGCCACAGCGCCTCGGGTTCGTCGCTTTTCAGCGCGGGAGTCTCGTCTTCATAAGCGGACCCGCCCTCCAGCGCGACGAACGCCCTGAGGCTGCTCACGTCCATGCCAAAGAGCTTTTGAGCCCAATCCTTCGCGAGCTCCGTGGCCTGCTGCTGGGTGATCATATCCGGCGTCTTTTTGAGCAGCGCCTGGCGGGTGAGTGTGTCAGTCAGCTCGATGTAGTGAAGCATCTCGTCGTCCGTCAATTCGTACAGCATGGGCAGGTGGATGGTGACGGCTCCCTCGTCGAACCACAGACCGCCGTCCGGCGGCTCCGATGTATTGAGTGGCGTGGAGGGGCGCAGCCCGCTCAGAAGGTAGTCGGTCCTAAGCCGGGCGAGCCGAGTGTATTCGTCGTCATTGAACGATCGGGACAACGTGTAGTGCGGGTCCTTTTCCTCCTTCATCCACGAGAAGTCGCGGAACATGAGGTTGTAGCTGCTGTCGACTTGCGAGCGATCCGGGTTCTGAACCACCTGCCGCAGAAGCGGCAGCGCGGCTTCCCGCGTCAGCGGCTCGTCCCCGACGCACACGGCGACCGTACCCAGATCGATCAGGATGGTTTCGGGCGTGCCGTCGCCGATGGGGTAGATCCCCGCGATTCTTGTCCGATACTTACTGTTGACCGTTTCGTCGTCCGTGTCCTCCAGCACCGCCTCCATCATCCGGTCCTGGGCGCGCTGGGTAAAGGTAACCTCCGCGCCGTCGCTGCCGTTCAACAGGTCCTCGTCCTTTTGCATCTCCGCTTCCATCTCGCCCCACAGCTTCTGTTCTTCCTCGCTCAACGGCCGGGAAAACTTGAGCTGATAGGGCACGCCGAACCCTTCCGGTGGCGTGGGCAGCGGGACGCGCGCCGTGGCGGCCACGGTGGGCTGTAGGATGACCTCGCCCTCCGGCAGCGCCTGTGCAAAGGCCAGCAGTTTCGGAAGCAACAGCGCGTTTCCGGCCACAAGTGCCAAGATCATGAGCGCGGCCAGGATTCCATGTTTGTTCTTCACATTCCATCCCCCTCTCGGTTCGCGAGTCCGTTCTTCGGTTCGCGCTTCCATTGTGGGGGAGAAACGGTATCCGGGTCTTCACAGGGTTGTAACCGGGTTGTAAACTCCACCCGGATGGCGGTCCCGCGCCCAGGCTCGCTGTCGATGGTGAGCGCCGCGCCATGGGCGTCCGCGATTTGCTTGACCAGCGTCAGCCCCAACCCCGCGCCACCGCTCAGCCGGGCGCGGGCCTTGTCGGTGCGGTAGAAGGGTTCCGCGGCGCGCTCCGCTTGCTCCTTTGTCATGCCACGCCCATGATCCGCGACTTCGAGATACGGGACATCCTCCCGCGTTCCGGCGGTCAGCACGATTTCCTGACCGGGTTGGGACGCGCGGGCGGCGTTGACGATCAGGTTGATCAGCAGTGATTCGATCAGCGCCTCGTCACAGACGAGGGCGTCCAGGCCGCAGCACACCTCCAGGCGCAGGCCCTTTTCATCCAGTTCCGCGGAGACCGCCCGGGCCGCGCGCTCCAATAGCTGCTTGGCCGGGGCTTCTTTCGTCTCGAGGCCGTCCTGCCGAAGCCCCGTCAGCTGGAGCAGCGCTTCGCTCATCCGCTGCATCCGCTGGCTCTCGGTGGCGATGTAGGTCAGCGCCTTTCTTTGATCGGCTTCCTCCATCGGCTGGGTGAGGAGGGACCTGGCGTAGCCCAAGATGGCGGTGACGGGCGTTCGCATCTCGTGGGCCAGGTTGTCCGCGAAGCGCTGGTTGCGCTCGGAGGACCGGCCGAGTTCCTCCAGATGGCGCTGGGTGGTCTGGGCCATGCGGTTAAAACCCCGGGACAACTGCGTCAGCTCGCCGCCGCCCGAGGCGCGCACCCGCTGGGTGAAGTCGCCCGCCATCGCGCGGCGCATGGCGATCGTCAGCCGGGCCACCGGGGCGAGGAGACCTGACAGTATCAGCCAGGAGAGGCCCAGGAGCAGCGCCGACGCGATCAGCGCCATTCCTATCATCTGCCGGGCAAGCAGGCGGTTCATCTCGATCAATGGCGTAAGGCTCACGGCGCTGACCAGCGCGATGTCCTCGTGCGGCGCGGGCAGGCTGGAAGCCGCCAGAAGCCACGCCCCGCTGACGGTGGTGCGCCGGAGGCCGTCGGAGGCGATCAGCCCCTCCGGCACCGGCGCGGGGGTCTCGCCCAGCGCGGGTTTGCCGTCGACGTACCAGAAAAGCGTGGCCTCCGCCTGGCCGCGCACCAGCTGATTGTGCACCACCGGCAGCGTATTCGCCGCATCCGCACCCTCCGGCAGCGCGTTCAGCTGGTTGGACGCGGACTGCGCCAGTTGGTAGTGGGCCGCCAGCGCCTGGGCGCGCTCCCGGGAGAGGTTCATCCCGGTGCTCTGCCGCACCACGAGGAACAGACAGGCGTCCAGCGCCACGGTCAGAAGCAGCAGCACGCAAAAGAGCAGCCTTGCGCGAAAGCTCATGGCTCTCCCTCCAGTCGGTAGCCCGCACGGTGGACGGTGGCGATGTACCCTTCCCAGCCCAGCTTTTTCCGAAGCCGCTGGATGTGCACGTCCACCGTGCGGGTCTCGCCCACAAAGTCGACGCCCCACACTTGGGCCAGCAACTGTTCCCGGGTGAACACCACCCCAGGGCGGCGCAGAAGCGCCGTCAATAGCTGGAATTCCCGGTTGGTCAGCGGGATCTCAATCCCGTCCCGCAACACCCGCTGCTCGTCCGGCCGAACGACAAGGCCGTGCAAGCGGATTTCCGCCTCCCCCAGCGACGCGCGCCGAAGCAGCGCCTCCACCCGCGCCACCAGTTCCAGCGGCTCGAACGGCTTCACCAGGTAGTCGTCCGCGCCCGCCGCCAGCCCCTTCACCCGGTCGCTCAAATTCGCCCGGGCGGACACGATGATCACCGGAAGCCGCCGGTCCCTTACGCGCGAAAGCAGTTCCAGCCCGTCAAGGCCCGGCAGCATGAGGTCCAAGAGCATCAGGTCGAAGGGCCCGCCATTCAGCGCCTCCAGCGCGGCCTGCCCGTCGAACACCTGCGTCGCGTGGTAGCCCGCCAGCCGCAGGTTCAGCTCCATCAGGTCGCTGATGGGGCGCTCGTCTTCCACGATGAGGATATGCTTCATACGCGTACCTCCGCAGGAACAGTTTACCATATTTGGACGGGCATTGTATTCAACAAGTTGTAACATCGGCGGCGCGGTAAAAAGTGAAGAGATTTTGGCAAAAATTTGCCGGCGGCCAGTCATTCACCCCGTCGAAACCGTCTAACGGTCGTCATGACAATTGAAACGCCGAGGTGTCTGATGGACAAGCGTGAATTCTCCGGCAGAGTGACCGCCTGCGAAAAGAAGCTGTTCCGCGTCGCATACCTGACGCTGGGCGGCTACCCAAATTGCGAGGATGTGGTTCAGGAGGCGCTGCTCAAGGCATGGGAAGGCCGCTTCGCGCTGCGCGATCCCCAGTACTTTGACACATGGCTCATCCGCATCCTGATCAACGAATGCCGCAACCTCCAGCGGCAGGCGGCGTCGAGGCCCACGGTGGCACTACCGGACGGCATTCCGCTGCCCGACCCGCCGGACCCGGCGCTCCGGGACGCGCTGATGAAGCTGGACGGGAAGTACCGTGCGCCGCTGATCCTGCACCACCTTGAGGGCTACCCGGTGCGCCAGGTCGCCTCCATGCTACGCACGACGAGCGGCGTCGTCCGCTGGCGGCTGGAAAAGGGCAAACAGATGCTGCGAAGGCTGATGGACGACGGGGAGGGATTGAGATGAAACGCGCGAGGCTTTCCGACGCCTGTCCCCCGATGCCGGAGGCGTTCCACCACCGCGTTGTAGCAACACTTGATCGAATGGAGGAGAGGGAGATGCCCAAGCGGAGAAAGCTGTCCGCCGCGCTGATCGCGGCACTGATTGCGGCGCTGCTGCTGGCCAGCCTGGCCTATGCCGCCACGAAGAGCGGGTTGCTCGATTCGCTCTTTCACGGAAAGAAGCCCACCGAGGCAGCGCAGGAGCTGCTGGCGCAGCCAGGCCTCAAAAAAGAACAAAGCGGCGTACGCCTGACCGTGGACGAGTATTTACTGGAGAAGAATTCGCTGCACATGCGCGTCACCTTCACCTCCGACATGGACGAAACGCTGCTGTGCGCGGTGGAAACGCCTCGCGTCGGCGGCCACGGAGTCTGGGCGGGCGGGCTGGACGCTTTCCGGGCGCTCCGAAAGGGCGAGCCGGTACAGATCGAGCTGGATGGCACCCGTTTTGACTTCGACCTGAACATCACGGAACCTGTCGAGATCGCCTTCACCGGCTATGTGCTGCGGCCGTTGACCGATCTTTCGTGGTCGCACCCCGGCGCGGGAACGCCGCCGGACCAGGTGACCGATTCGTTCGCCTCCTCATATGAGCCTGACCGGTATCAGCTGATGACGGACGAGGTTGCGAAGCTCTATGAACCCGGAGGGCCCATGAGTCTGGTGGAGATCTACGAAAAGCTGGGGTACACCAAGACCGTCGCGGTGCTACCGGTCTCGATCACCGTACAGCCGGAGGCCCTCCAAAAAGCTGGGAGCGCCGCGCCGGGCGGGCAGGGTACCTTTGAGTTTGATGATTACACCCTTGAGATCGACCAATTGGAGCTCGGCCCGGCATCCACCAACGTGCGGCTGTACCTCTACCCCAAGACGCCCCTGACCGAGGCGGATCTGGACTGGGACAGCACCAACTCGCTCATTTACCGGAATTACATCCTGTTGGGACCGGACGGCGAAGACCTGCTGAAGGACGTGACCGGCGGGTCGTCTAGCGGCTTCGATTACAAAGCCACAGACCATCAACAAAGGCGCTCAGCCCTGTCGGGTTGGGCGCAAATTTTATGCAGAGGCGTGAGAAAACCAAAAGGAAAAAGCGGAACGAATGTCGAATTAATAAAGGCAAAAGAACAACCCGGAGGACATGCGACATGCTGCAGGAGAAAGCGACAACAAGCCAGAGGGAATACGAAATCGTATTGCTGGAAGAGCTGGTGCAGGAAGACCACCGCTGCGTAAGACAATGCGGCGGCTGTCGAACAGAGCGGCGGGCGGTATTTCGGGTTTGTCAACGGGGCGAACTTCCCAGTGGCGATCGCTGCGAGGTGGATGGGCGCCGCGTGGGATCAGAACAGCGCTCTCTACGTCATGTCTCCCATCGTGGCAAAGTTGGAAGAAGTTTGTGAGAAGTGGATCGTTAAGTTACTCGGCCTGCCACCGGAAACAGCGGCAGGGTTTGTGACAGGTTCGTCCACCGCTACGACGTGCGCGCTCGCGGCAGCGCGGGACGAGCTGCTCAGAAGGCAGGGTTGGGACATCCACGGAAACGGCCTCTTTGGTGCGCCACCACTTCATGTTGTGCTGGGGAAGCAAGCGCATTCGTCGGTGATCAAGGCACTATCGGTCCTGGGGATTGGGAAGAGCCAGTTACACTGGGTCGAGGTGGACGGCGCTGGGCGGATCATCCCGGAGAATCTGCCGGCACTCTCCGAAAACACCCTCCTTATCATCCAGGCCGGGAATGTAAACGGCGGCGCATTCGACCCAATGGTACCATTGCGCGAGGCTGCTCTGCGGGCGAGCGCGTGGGTGCACGTTGATGGCGCTTTCGGGCTTTGGGCCGCGGCGTCCAAGACGAAGCACGCGCTGATCGCGGGATTTGAAGGGGTTGATTGGTGGTCCGCGGACGCACGCAAGACGCTCAACGCGCCGAATATTTCATTTTCTGTGATTCAATCGTGTCTTTCCCGGTTATTCACACACTTGCCTGGATTGTATGATTTATCTGAAATCAGCAGTCTATTCTTGCGGACAGCGCTTGATGGTCGGAAATTACCCATTGATTTTCGGGTGCCTTGAACCCTCCGGAAAGGATACTGTGCATGGACGAAGTAGTACTTTGCCTCGAGAGCATTCAGCAACTCTATAGCAATGGCGACAATTGCGTTAAAGTCATTCTTCTCATCAAAGGACAGCTTGAGGTTTTGGTTGATGAACGGCCTTCGCAGTTGAAGGCTGAAGACATATTGATTATCAACAGGAATCAGTCGCACACAATTATTGGCAATTCCAAAAACACTGTGCTGCTGCTTGAACTGGGGGAAGACTACCTAAAAAGAGAGTGCTTGGAACTCCTCGAATGCCGGTTTGTCTGCGACTCTTCCAGTGACGACGCTTTCATAAGTGCCGGAGCGGAAACGGACCGTGACGCGGTCTATTCCGAGCTCAAGCACCGTTTAATGCAGATCCTGATCGCATCGATGAACCGGCATTCGGGATTCAGGATGGAAATCAAATCCCTCCTCTTTTCCCTCTTTGCTTACCTTCGCAAGTATTTTTGTGTGGACAACGTGAATCTCAGACAGAAGGACGACAAGGAATCCTCCGTTCAGCATGTTTTGACTTATTTGACAGAAAATTACTGGCAGGACCTGTCCCTTGAGATGGCCGCGAAGCACGCATATATGTCGCCGACCTATTTTTCCCGTTTTTTTAAGAAGTCCACCGGCGTTGGTTTTTTAAATTATTTAACGAACATCCGGCTGGATCACGCGATGGCGGACCTCCTCGGCACGGATGAATCAATTATGAAAATTTCCATCCGGCATGGTTTCGCCAGCGCGAAAGCGCTCTCTGTCGCGTTTAAAAGCAAGTATGGCGTGCTGCCAAGCGATTATCGAAATGAGCGAAAGTGCAAAGAGCTTATCCAAAAGCATGAGGATATCGTCACCAAGTATGATATCAACCTTATGTCGTCCAATTTCGAATTTCTTCAGCACCTAATCCACAGCCAGGAAGATACTGTGGACACGGCGAGCGCGGAAATGACCATCGCACTGAATACGGCAACCCGACAGCCAATCGTCTGGCCGGCAAAAATCATTCTGGTCGACAGTTTTTCTTCCTTGATTAAAGCTGATACCATTTCGCAGTTGCGCTATGTCCAGCAAAAGCTGGGGTTTCAATACATTTATTTCAGTGCCAGCGACAAAACCATGTTGCTTTGGCTTGGGCAATGGGAGACGTTTGGTTTCTATGATATTTCGTCTGTTCTTGATCTCTTGTATGAAATCAAGCTCTTCCCGATCTTCCGGGTGGACTATACCAGTGTTAAACAGGCTTTTTCAAACAGGGGCGGAATGGATGAATTCCTCAAGCTCCTCCGAAGCATATTGGAACGCCTGTCGGAAAATATCTGTTTGAAAACCCTCTTGGAGCAGAGCAAATTCGAGTTGTACTGCTCGGCAGAGGAAGAATCCGAAGAGTTCGAGGCATTTTACAGCCAAGTCGTCCGAGGCCTTCAAGGCTTGCTCGACCAGAATTGTTTTGGTATCCTGGCATTGACGGATATGTCCATCGGAAACCGCGAGCGTCTCAGCCAAACACTGGCCCGCTTGTCCAGGCAGGCGACCGTCCCCGGTTTCCTGAGTTGTTATGCATGCCCGAACCAGGAAGAGGCTGCAGACACCCTCACAGAAGATTACCATAGCCGTTTCTTTTCAGAGATGCAGTCAATGGAAGGCGCAAACGGGGGCAAGCTGCCGGATCTCTATATGATCAAATGGGACACGATTTCTGGAAAAAACGCTACTGAAGTAACCACTTTTTTCCGATCCGCGCTCATCTTCAGCACGATCATCCAGGTTTCGCCGCTGGTGGCCGCGATAGGATTTCACCTGAGCACGCTTGATACGCTGCGCGCCGCTTATGTTCCGGAAAAAATCAGTATGGCGCTGTTCCTTTATCGAAAGGTGAAAAGGCCCGTCTATTTCGTGCTTGACGCACTCAACCGGATGGGAAAAACCCTGCTGTTCATGGATGAGAATACTGTGGTTACGGAGAATGGGGCGAACGAGAAGGTTTTCGCTTCTTACTATCCTTGCTACATCAACCCGTCTCACATTCTGGACTATGCGTATGCGCGGGAATTTGTCAAACAGCGAACCATCAAGATAACAGGCTTTGAACACGGCCTGTATCAAATCAAAACGTACGTCTACGACCGCGAAAGCACATCCATATCAAGAGCATTCGAAAAAATCGGGAAACAATCCTTCCTCGATAATGAAGAACTCGAATTTCTGGAAGGTTCTCTGGCGCCGGCACTTCATATTTCCGAAGAGATCATCAAAGGGGACTACCTTTTGCATGAAAACATTGCGTTCAACGGCATCATGGTGGTGAAATTCCGAAAAATCCCGTCCGCAGTACAGCGTGCGTACGGCTAAAGCAATTCTCCCCGGGTTCGCTGGTTATGCCTCGGCCGGGTCAGTTTCCGGGCAAGGCCAACGGACAGGAGCAGCAAAGCGGTCATTATTACGCCGGCGGCCGTTAAAGCGATCCAGCCCAGCGCATACGTTCCGGTAATATCGTGCGTCCTGCCCATCAGGACGGCGCCGAGCGCTACGCCAAACATCTCGATGGCGGTGACGGCACCCACCAGACTGCCCAGATGGCGACCGCCGAAATGGGAAGTCACCATGAGCGGCGGCGCTACCGTACCCAGGCAGGTTCCAAACCCGAAGCAGAGCGCAAACAGGGGAGGGGCCCAATCGGTATGGGCCAAGAGCATCGAAGCCGTCGCCAACACGGTGGTGACGCTGCCCAAGAGTGTGCCCGACGCAATCCCGAAGCGGTCATACACCGCGCCCAGGGAGATCTTTCCGACGATCAAGGCGAGCAGTTGCACCGAAACGATGTTGGCCGCGAAAGCCGTCGTATGACCCGCGTCCGTCAAGCTGGCCGATATATTGAGGATCACACCCCCGTTGATGACGCCCGTGAAGAAAAAGCCGGCCATCAGAACCCAGAACGCCGTACTGCGGATTACCGCCCTCCGGTCCAGCTCCGAGCCGTCTGGGGACGCGGGCTTCGCTTGGCTGCCCGCGCCGTAGGGCTCAAGGCCGATGTCCGCGGGTCTGTTGCGGAAGGTCAGCGTGAGCGGAAGCGCAAATACCAGCGTGACCACGGAGACGATTCTAAACGCCGGGCGCCAGCCATCGGTGGCGATGAGCCAGGCGCACAGTTGGCTCATCACGACGCCGCCCACGCCGCTGCCAGAGAGTGCGATGGAGAGTGCGAGACCTCGCTTTGCATCGAACCAGTTGGCGATGAGGATGGAGATCAGAAGGCGTGCTCCGGAGATTACGACAAAGCCAGCAACGAACGACAGAAGGTACATCTGCCAGAGCGCGGTCACGAAGCTCCACAGGAACATGTCCAGAACGGTGATCGCGACGCTCAGAATGCCGAGCAGCCGGATGCTGTGCCGGTCCATCAGACGTCCGATGAGTAACGACGCCACCACACCCACGACCGCTGCGATGCTGGAGTTGGCGTTGAACTGCGCCCGCGTGAGCCCTAGGGATTGGGTGATTGGCACGAGGAACAGACCCAGGCAGTTGACAAAAACCGCGTAGCTGGTCGCCATGATGAAAAAGCCGCCCACCACGATCCACCAACCCCGGTAAATCTTCCGCGCTGTTCTTTTCACATTGCCGCCCTCCTTGCCGCATCTTTTCCGTAAACACGGGGATCATCGAACCAGAGCCGGTTTCACTACCGGCGGAATCTCGCATGCGTAGGTTTTGACGTTCAACCGTCCGTCTAGCGCCTCCTTCGCCCGTGTGCGCAGATCCGGGGATTCCGCAAGCTGTGATTGATCCCTTTTATGGCCGATGTATTCGTAGGTTCTTTTCTGCTTTTTCGTGGAATTTCCCCATTCTTTCCTTATCTTAAATGTCCTGGTGTGGGATGTCGTGCTGTTTTTTGCTCAGTTTGTGCCGTATGGCGGCATTTTTTTACCGCATCAAGCGGGGCCGATTTCCGCATTGGCCATTGCCCGCGTCTGCGGGCGATGGAAAAGGGCGGCAGGCAACAAGGAGGAACCCTGTTCCAATCGCGCACTTCATCGGTTTGAGGGCAGCGCGCGGTAAGGCCGATCGAAACGAGTTGTACGCTCGAGGATGGTCAAAAAACGGCGGCAGTTTTTCTCAACGCTTTGAAAGACCGACAAATTACGGTCTGGAACCGTACTGTAGTGGATAAAAAAGGGCACGACAGATTTACGTATTACACATATTATATTAATAGTTAAGAGCCGGATGGGGCGGCACAGGCAACAAGGCATTAAGGGCGAGCTTTGTTCGGATTGAAATGAATTTACCGTCGGTGGTTCTCTCCAAATAAAGAAAACACGATAACAAAAGTTATCAATACCGTGCGAGCCAAAATGGAGGGTACAGAAGATGATAGAGAGACAGCAAGCAGACAAATGGATGGAAGAACTGCATCTGGACGGCATGCAGGAAACTGTTTTGAGGTTATGCCAGGACCGAAATCTATCTCTTGACGAGTTTTATAAGCAGAACCGGGCGTTTATGGAAGAAGCGCCAGTGATCCAGAACCAGTTTGTGGTTGAGAAGCGGTCTGCCCAGGCGACGCCGCTGGAGGTGCAGAAGAGAATTGTGGAGCTCAGTGACCGGGAACCGCTGATTGGTTGCGGACTGATAGAACAGCGGCTGAATCTGGAGGGCAAGTTTTGTTCAAAGCCAACCATCCAGAAAATTCTGGAGTGGAACGGCCGGGGTACGCGATATGACCGGCTGATGCTGCTTGAAGCGCGGTACATGGAACGGAAGGTTGAAATTACCCCGAAGCAGACGGCGATTCTGGAGAAGGCCAATCCGTGTTTCCGAGAGCGGAAGGCGGAGAGCCATAAGCCGGGGGAAGTCCTGTGTCAGGACATCATTCCCGTTCGCGGAGTTGAAGGCCTAGGCGAGCTATATCTCCATACCGTTGTGGACACGTATTGTTCCTACGCCTTCGGGTATCTGGCGTCCCAAAAAACATCGAATCACGCGGTACGCCTATTGCAGGAACGTGTGTTGCCATTCTACAGGGATATGAGTTTGGAAGTATGTGCCATCCTGACAAGCGGCCACCGATTCTATACCGAAAAAGGAGACAACCCGTATTCGAAGTATTTGGGGCAAAGCGGTATCCAGCATGTGCATGAGCGCCGGGTGCCGCACAGGAACGGGTTCAGCGAGAAGTTTCAAAATGCTGTAAAGGATGAATTTTTCGCGACCATTCCAAGGACGGCATTATACCGTTCCACAGCGGAGCTTCAGAAGGATCTGGATACATGGCTGCAGCATTACAATTTTGGTCGGCCGAACAGGGGATATCGGAACATGGGACAGAAGCCCTATGAGTCCATTTTTGAATACCTCGCGCATAGAAGCGCGGAAAGCAACGGAAACACGCGCAGATAGCCTTGTCGGATTGCAAAAGTTGTACATATCAAGGGAGGATACGCATGAGGAAGCATTCAAGAAAATGGGCGTCCATTGTTCTGGTGACTGTCATGCTGCTCAACGTTCTCATGAGCGGCATCGGGGCGCTGGCCGAAATGGTTGAAGCGTCGGCTGAGGCGCAGATGGAAGCGACGGCGGAGGAACCGGCAGAGCAGCCGGACAAGCAGCCGGACAAGGAGCAAGCCGAAGCGCCGACTGAAACGGTGACGGAAGCGCCGACCGAGGCGCCCGCCGAGGTGACGAACGAAGCCGAAACGCCGAAAGGAGTTTCGGACGCGATTGAGGCGCCAGAGGAACAGACCGAAGTCGCCCGGGCGATTGACGGCGCGGGCTGCGCCTATGTGCTGACGCGCGAAGACAACGTGGACATATACCGGGACTATGGCCTTGTGCGCGCGCAGCGCCTGGGGAAGCTTGCCGACAAGGGGAGCCTGCTGCTGGCGACGGAGTATGTGGAGCGCGCGGGCAAGAGCGCGGCGGTCCTGGTGTGGTTTGATACGCCGGACGGGCGAAAGAGCGGCTACCTGTCGGAGAAGCACCTGAAGGCAACCGTCGTATCCATTGAGGACGTGGCGGCGAAGATCAGCGGCGGGGACATTGTGATCAACGCCTGGCAGGACAAAGAGAAGGCGCGGCCACTGTTTGAAGCGGAGTTCACGCCTGAAAGCCAGGAGGAAATTGAACACCCGACCGAAGTACTGTATCAGGCGGTCGTCACGCTGGAAAGCGATCCCACCATCAAACTGAGGAAGTACGCGGCGCAGGATAGCGCCTCCACCGGGGAGGTAGCGAGCGGCACCGTCGTGTCCGTTTTGAGCGAGGAGGGTGCATGGCGCTGGGTTCGATCCGAGAATGGAACGGAAGGCTACGTGCGCGCGAAGTACCTGGCCATGAACGCGGACGCGGCCCAGAAACCGACCGAAGAAGGCGACGCAGATCCAGCCAAAGAACAGACCGGAGTCTTGGATGCGGAAGGCGGTGCCGAACCAGCCGCGGATGCGACATCGGAGCCGACAATGGAAGCGGCTGTGGAGCCGGCGGTTGAGCCGGGCCCCGCGCCGACGATCTCGCCCACCCCTGCGGAAAATATGGAACCGACCTTGGAACCGACCGCGGTAGTAATTCCTGATCCGACGCCCGAAGCGGGCACGGAGCCGACCACGGAAGTTGACGAGACGCTAAACCCCGCGCCGGGCGCGGAGATCGTCGGGTACGCCGTCGTGCGCACCCAGGGCGGCGAACTGAACGTGCGCGCCGAAGCGAACACGGAGACGGAAATCATCGCCACCCTTGAAAACG
>CALGYL010000102.1 GCA_937934775.1 uncultured Clostridia bacterium | reverse complement strand
GAGATCAAGGTTATCTCCAAGTTGTTAGGGCACGCCAGCACGCAGATCACATACGACAGATACGTCCACTTCTGTTACTATATATTTGCGCACAACCACAGCAGCCAGTGGTGGTCTGTCGCATCCCTTGCCTAAGCTGTAGAATGGGAGCGTAATGGTCTGACATTCCACTTCATGGGCTGATACGCCCGTCTCGAAGTCAGTCAGCCATCCTCCCATTCGCAGCGTTCGATTTGTGCAGGTAGAGCCACCGGGGACACCGGAGCGTTCGCGTCAGCAAACAGATAGAATCGGCAATGGGAAAAGATGGCCTTGCCCATTGCAAATCTGTTTACAGGAGCGTGTCCCATGAACGCAGTCGGAATCGATGTCTCCAAGGGAAAGAGTATGGTTGCCGTGCTCCGTCCGCTTGGCGTTGTGGTGGCGAAACCCTTTGAGGTCTCTCACACTGCCGCTGAACTGGGAAAGCTGGCAGACTTTCTGAAGAGCCTCGACGGTGACACGAAGGTCATCATGGAGCATACTGGGCGCTACTACGAGCCTGTTGCCCAAGTGATCCATGGTCGGGGACTGTCCGCAGCCTGCCATAGTCGCCGGTGAGAACGACCGGAGCGCTTCGTTCCACCTAGATTTCGATCTCTTTCGCGCGGGCGATGCCTCTGGCGGATCGAACCGTGTCATCCAGCGCGTCGCCCAGGTCAACTGTCTGCATTTCAATTGGGAAATCGACTTTCTCAAGCCTGGTCAGGTCCATGAGGTCATTGACCAACCGTCCGAGCGCAATCGTCGTCAACCTCATCAACAACAGATCCAGAAAGGCCCTCGGTTGGCTCTCTCCCGCTCAGTTGTTGCACTTCGCTTGATAATCTGCCTCTGAGAATTGGCGATGGAACCATGATGCACGCGCCCTTCCTCACCCGGCCAAGATGCGCTCCACCACCAGTTTCCGGAACGCGGGCGTCAACGCGCAGAAGTAGGCCGTGAAGCCGGTCACGCGCACCACCAGGTCGGGATACTTCTCCGGCTCCTTGTCGGCCTCCAGGATCTGGTCGTTGTCGATGATGTTGATGTTCAGCAGCGTCGCGCCCTGCTTGAACAGCGTCACGATGTAATCGGCGATCTTCCGAACCGCCTCCTCGCCGTCGCCGATGCCCGGATCGAGCTCCAACTGCACCGGCGCGGTGTTGCCGTAGCCCGGCTGGATTTCGCAGATCGAGTTGCTCATGGCGGTCAGCGCGCCGTCCTTGCGGAAGCCGGGGTGCGGGTTCGCGCCGTGGTTGATGGGCTGAGCGGCGTGCCTGCCATTGGGCGTGGCGCCCACCATCTTGCCCAGCGTGATCGTGTTCGACCAGCTGAACCAGCCGGGGATGAATACATAATTCTCACTCTGATAGCGCCCATCCATGCGCCGCACTTGATCTGAAAAGGATTCCGATATGCGCTGCGCCCAGGCGTCGCCGATCGTGTTTCCCCCGCCGTAGCGCGGGCTGGCGGCCATCATCCGGCGCACGCGCTCGCCGTCCGGCAGCGAAAAATCTGTTTTGAGGTGCCGATGCAGCTCGTCCCAGCCGATCAGGTCCTCGCGCTCCACGCGCTGCTCCAGCGCCGCAAACGAATCGGCCACCGTGGCGATGCCCGCGCCGTCGATGCACATGTTGTAGTACGTGGCGCCGCCCGCGCTCACGTCCTTGCCCTTCTCGATGGGGCCGTGGCTCAGCAGGTTCAGCACCAGCTCCGGCTCGTTGAACTGCTGGTAACGAAGATGAAACGCGATGCCCTCGGCGGTGGCCTCGACGGCGCGCGCCATGTGTGCCTCATACAGCGCCCACAGCCGCGCAAGGGACCGCTCCTCCCCTGCCATCATCTCGTCCAGCGCCACCTCAAACACCTTCAGCGCATTGATCTTCACACAGTCGTTCAGCGTGTATTCGAGCCCGGGCAGGCTCATCCAGTGGCAGCCCACGGCGATGCGCCGCGACGCCAGATCGCGCGAATACCCAAGCTTCATGAAGCCGCGCGTCAGCGCGTCGTCGCCGGAGAAGCGGGGCCAGCCGTTCTTGTACTTGAACAGGCAACGGACGGCGGTCAGCAGAAAATCGCGGTCGATCTTATCGTGCACGCGCACGGTGATGTTGCAGGCCGAATCCAGCATCTCAGCGGCTTCCAGCACCATGTAGCTGAAGCCCGTCTGCAAATCGTTTCCCTCGCCGTCTACACCGCCCACCTGATAGTAGTGCGGATCGTTCAGCAGCAGGCACGCCAGATAGAACAGCGCCTCCTCGCGCGTGATCCGGCCCGCGGCCAGGTCGGCGTCGTAGTATCGCTTGACGACCACGTCCAGCTGGAAGCCCGCGCCGTCGCGGTTGTAGGTGCGGCTGGCCATGTTGAACCAGCACACCCACTGGCAGGCCTCGCGCATCGTGCGCGGCGAATCACTCAAAATATTTCGATTGACCCGGGCCATCTGGATCAGGTTTTCTTTCAGCACCGGGTGTTGTTCCACTTCGGCCAGGCGCAGGCACTCGTCCGCCGCGCGCGCGATCCAGGCCTGTATGCCCTGAACCACCAGCTGCTCGGCGTCGTAAAACTCGTTCCGGCCCGGGTTCTTCAGGCGGTATTCCTCGATCTTGTCCAGCAGTCCGCCCCACCCGAGCGACAAACCGATCTCAAAATCCGCCGCGAAGTGCGCGTCCGAGCCGATGCCGGGCACGATGCCGTACAGCTGCTGGCGCGCCTTTAGGTGGTCGTAGCTGTAGTCGGGATTCCAGGTCTTGCCGCCCTGCTTCTCGTCCATCCAGATCATGGCAAACATCCAGCGGCAACTGAACGCGTCCACCGGGTCGATGTAGAGCGGGTGCTCGGTCATCAGCTTGTAGAAGTTGCGCGACCAGCCCTGGTAGCCGTACCACGAGCCGTTCCCGTGGTTGGGCTCGCACTGGAAGCGGTAGTCCTCCGGCGGCAGCACGCAGCCGTAGTCGTCGCCGTCGCGGTACACCGCCACGCGCGACTTTTTGCGTGTCTCCTCGATCTTGCGCTGCCGAAGCAGCGCCATGCGCTCCCGATAGCCCATCTTTGTGTCCGCCGGAATCAGGTTCACCGGACAGTTCATGCAATCTTCCTCCCTTCACTCGATTCTAACTGGCAGCCCGCCCGATTCGGCAGCCGCCTTCAACCGCTCGGCCAGTTCCATATCCTGCGGGCGCGCGCCAGCGAACGGGTCGTCCAGCCCCAGCGCGCCGTACTTGCCCGCGCCCAACGGGTTGAACCGCAGCAGCTCGTAGTATTCGGGCGCGCGAGATAGCGAGCCGAGAAAGCCTGCGATCTGGGCGATTTCGGCCTCGGAATCGTTCACGCCCGGCACCAGCGGCGTGCGCACGATGTACGGAAACCGCCCCTCGGCCACGCGCCGCGCGTTGCTGAGGATCGTTTCGTTGCCCGCGCCCGTCCATTTCCGGTGCGCGCCCGGATCCATCAGCTTGATGTCGAACATCACCAAGTCCAGCAGCGCCAGCGCGGGCCCAAGCTGTGCCCACGGAAGCAGCAGGTTGGTCTCGATGGCCGTTTGGATGCCCTCGTCCCGGCAGGCGGCCAGCAGCGCCAGCAGAAACCCCATCTGCACGGTGCATTCGCCGCCGCTCAGCGTCACCCCGCCGCCCGATTGCAGGTAATAAGCCTTGTCTTGCACGATCTCTTCCATCACCTGACCCACCGTCATTTCGGCGCCCGCCATCTGGATCGCGCCCGAATGGCACACCCGGACGCACGCGCCGCAGTCGGTGCAGCGCGGATTCGTAAGCACGTTCGCCCCCGAACCTGTATACATTTCCGCCCGATCCAAAGTTGGACACACCGCGATGCACGCGCCGCAGCCGATGCAGCGGTCGGGGTAGCTCATCCGCTGCGGGCGCACCCCCAGCGTCTCCGGGTTGTGGCACCAGGCGCACGCCATGTTGCAGCCCTTGAAAAACACCGTGGTGCGGATGCCCGGGCCATCCCGAAGCGAAAACCGCTGGATTTCCGTGATGATGCCCTTCATGTCGACGTCCTCTTTCGCATTCTTAGTGTTCCTAATAAAATCCATTCAATGGTGGCAGAGGTGATGGTTTTGGCCCTCCGGCGCAAAGGGCGCGCGACGCGCTACTGGCGGTGTTAATGCTAGCGCGCACGACATATCCGGTGGGCAAAAGCAGCCCTCTGCCGCATTGAGGGGTTTTATTGGGAGCTCTTACAAAACGGTGATCTCGCGGCCCTCCCGGCCCGACTGGTACAGCGCGTCCAGCACGCGGAGCACGTTCAGCACCTCGTCCTCCTTCACCAGCAGCTCGGCCTCGCCCGCGATCACCTTCAGGAAGTGGCTGGTGGTGTGGTAGTGGCCCTCGAACTGCACGTCGCGCGGCGCGGGGATGCGCGGCATCACGTCCACCTGGTAGCCCGCCATGTTGGTGATCAGCTGCGCCTTGGGCAGCAGCTTGACGCCGCCCTTCGTGCCGGAGATGTAGGACACGCCCGATTCCTCCGGCGCGTTCAGCGCCCAGCTGGCCTTCAGCGACAGCGTGATGCCGCCCTCGAGCCGGACGAACCCGGCCGCGAAGTCCTCCACGTCAAACTCGCTGCAATCGTACGGGCGCGGCGTGAACACGCCCGCTGGCGCGCCGCTCTCGCTCAGCGATTCCAGCAGCCCCTCGTTCTGGTCGCCCAGCTCGCGGTAGGTCTGGCCCGAAACGGCCAGCACCTTGGGCGCACCCAGAATCCACAGGATGGCGTCCAGGATGTGCACGCCGATGTCGAAGCCCGGCCCGGCGGCGTTGTATTCGTCGATGTGGAAGAAGCCCCACTTGGGGATGCCGCGCCTGCGGATGATGTTGGCCTCCACAAAATAGGGTCTGCCTACGGCGCCCGCGTCATAGAACGCCTTGGCGGCCAGCACGTTCGGGTCAAAGCGCATGGTCTGGTTGGCGCACAGCAGCTTTCCGCAGGCGCGCGCCTCGTCGTACATCTCCTTGGCGTCGGCGGCGGAAGCGCTGAGCGGCTTTTCGCACAGCACGTGCGCGCCCGCGCGCAGCGCCGCGATGGCAGCGGGTTTATGGAACCGGTTGGGCGTGCACACCGAAACGATGTCCGGCTTCTCCGCCTCCAGCATCTTCTGATAGTCCGTATAGTGGTTCGGGATTCCGTGGCGCCGGGCCGTCTCGCGCGCGGCCTGCTCGCGGTCGTCCGCGACCGCCACGATCTGAACCTGATCGGCCAGGTCCTTCCACGCCGGAATGTGCGCGGCGTTGGCGATCATGCCCGTGCCGATGATGGCAACTTTCAGCTTGTTCATGGTGCGCTCCATTTCGTCAAAAATGTTAATATTCGCCATCGAGGCACAGCCGGATGTGGTCGTGCGCTTGCCTATTATAGCGGCGCGGGTTGTCGGTGAATTCCAGTTCCACCGAGATGTTGCCCTGGTAGCCCACGTTCAGAAGCGCCTCAATCACGGCGGTGTAATCGGTGATGCCGCAGCCCGCAGGCAAGTTGCCCTTGCTGACGGCGTCGTTGTCCTTGAAGTGGACGTTAAAGATGCGTTTGCCACCCAGCATGTGGATCGTCCATTCCGGATCGATGTGCTGGTCGATCAGGTGGTTGGTGTCCAGCTGGATGCCAAAGTTGTCGTCTCCTACATCCTCCAGCACCTTCAGCATCGCGTGCGGGGTGGAGATCATGCTCAGCACGAAGCACTCGATCGACATCCGCAGCCCCATCGCCTTGGCGATCTGGAGCGCATTCTTATACTCGCCCACCAGCAGCGCCCAGTCGGCCTGATAATCGTAGTCCTTCGGCATGTGGAATCCCTGCTTGAGGGCGGGCGCGGCGGGGTTGAACTTCCACATCGTGGCGCCCTGCGGCAGCGGAACCAGCGTCGAAATGATCTTGCAGCCGATCCACTTGGCCACGTGCGCGCACTGCTCGAAGTATCTCATGTTCCTCTCGCGCACTTCTTTGGACGGGCTGTTCCAGTCGGCGGACTGGTACACCATCACGTTGGGCTCAAGCCCGATCGAGCAGGCGTGCTCGCCCAGCGCGCGCGCGTTCTGCTCGGTGAAAAACTCATCCAGCCCCTCGGGCGTAGCCAGGTAGTCCACCGCCTCAAACCCGATGGAGCGAATTTGGTCGTTGATCTTGATGAGCGAATCCCCGCTGGGCGTGTCCTCCGGAACGGGCGTCCAGCCCCAGCTGACGTTGGCTATCTTCATATGTCGTGCGCTCCTGTCGCGTTCGTTCATGATTCTGTTGCGTTCGTTCAACCGATCGTCCAGTTGATGTCCCGGGTGCGCTCCTCCTTGCCGCTGGCGGCCGATCGCACGCCCGCGTCCAGAATCTGCGCGGCAGCGATGTTGGCCTTCAGCGCCAGCAGTTCGTTCAGCGGTTCGCCGGTGTCCAAGTGGTGCAGCACTTCCTCGGCCAGGTCGGCGCGGCCTTTGGGCAGCGGGAAGTTGTCGACCTCGTACACCTCATCGGGCGTGGTGGAATAGCGGCCTTTGTACAGGTTCACCTTCACGTGCTCAAAGTGGTCGCCGTTGTCCAGGATCAGTGCGCCCTTCTCGCCCCACACGATGGGCCCAGACGGATAGCCGCTCGAGATCGTGTTCCACGTGCCCTCCAGAATCGCCACCGCCTCCGGGAACTTGACGGTGATGTTGGCGTAGTCCTCGGCGTCGCCGAAGCGGTGGTTGAAGTTGGCCTTCAGCCCGAACGCGCTCTGCGGCTGGGCGTTCAGGCACCACGCCGCCAACATGCTGCCGTAGCAGCAGTAGTCCAGCATGCTGCCGCCGCCCGCCGCCGCCTGGTGCCACCACTCGCGGCCCAGCTCCTCGTCGGTCATCACCTGGCCGTAGGAGAACGGCCCCATCGAATCCGCATTGCGGTACTGGAACCGGTACGGCTTGCCGATCGCGCCCTCGTCCAGCAGCTTTTTGACCAGGTATGGCCCCTGCTGCCATGCCACGGGCCAGTTGGTGATGATCGAGGCCTTGCCCAGGCGCGACGCGCGCTCGATCTGGGCCATCTGCTCCATCGTGTAGGCTAGCGGCTTCTCCACGACCGTGTGAATACCCCGCATCAGGATCTCACTAATCACCTTGCCGTGGAACGCGTTTTCGCAGTTGCACAGTACGATGTCCGGCTTCCGGTCGAGCAAATCATGATAATCCTCGTACACGTGCTTGATTGAGCACTGCTCGATGCAGGTCTTCATGTTCACGCCGCGCGTGGAGGGCTCCTGGCTGATCGGCTCCACCAACGGCTTCACGTCGGCGCAGCCGATCCATTCCACACGTTCGGGCACCTTCAAAAACGGCTTGATTTGATCCAACACGTGCATGTGCGCAAACCCGACGAGACCGATCTTGTACTTCTTGCTCATTGCTCTGTCTCCTCTACCAATTCATCAAAATGTGGTGTGCAGCGGCACAATTCTCGCGCTCTCAATCGCCTCGGGGATGGTGCACATGATCTCGATGACGTGGCGCGCGTGCTCGGGCGGCAACCCCACGGGGCGGTCCTGCTCGATTGCGTGCACCAAATCCTGCACCACCATGCACTGGAAGAAGTCCTGCTCGGACGCCGGGATGTCCCACTCCATCGGCTGAATCCAGCCGCGGATGCCGCGCTCCGGCGCGTCCACGTATACGTCCAGTGGCATCCAGTTGCCGTTCTCCACGAACGAGATCGTGCCCTTCGTGCCGAAGATCTCCATCTGCGGCGCACGCGACGCCTTCTCGCAGAACCCGGACTCCACCACCGCCATCTGGCGCGGGCCGTAGTCCAGCGTGATGATGTAGTTGTCGTACAGCTGGTCGGCCTGAATCTGCATGCCGTCAAAGCTGCCGGAGCGCACGGTGCGCACGGGCTCCGAAATCTTGGCCATGCAGCCCACGGCCTTGGCCGGGCCCAGGATGCCGGTGGTCATCGTCAGCGCATGCACGCCCATGTCATACAGCGCGCCGCTGCCCGGGCGGTGGAACCACGTAGGGTCGGCGGTGCGGAACTGAAAATACTCCGGCCCGCCGTGGCAACTGTTGGTGTGCACCTTCATGACCTCGCCGATGCAGCCGTCCTGAATCAGCTTCTTGGCGTAGCGGATGTCGGGCCTGAGCATGTGGATGGGCGAGGCGGTGTACTTCACACCCGCCGCCTTCGCGGCCTCGATCTGCTCCGTCACCTCATCCACCGTCAGCGCCACCGGCTTTTGGGAATACAGATGCTTCCCGGCCCGAAGCGTCTTCATGTTGATCTCGTGGTGCGCGGGGATGGACGTGGTGTTCATTAAAATCTCAAAATCGCACTGCGCAAGCAGCTCGTCGATGCTCGCGTACCACGCAGGCACCCCAAACTTCTCGGCGTACGCCTGGGCGCGCTCGGGCACGATGTCCGTCACGGACACAATCTCGATCTCCGGGATGCGCTTGGCCTTCGCCAGGTACGTGTTGTCCGCAATGGAGCCACAGCCGATCAGGGCCACCTTCCACTTCTTCACAGGTCGTTACCTCTCTTCTTGTATGTGTTGACAGGCTCTTTAACCTTTCAGCCCGGTGCTCGCGATGCCCTGCACGAAATACTTCTGCATGGCCGCGAAGAAGAACATCACCGGGAACGAAAGCAGAAATACGCCCGCCAGCGTCAGGTTTTCGCGCTGGAAGTGTGCGTTGTTCACCGTCTGCAGACCCACCACCAGCGTGTATTTGCTGGTCGTGTTGATGTAGGTGGACGGGATCAGGTACGAATTCCAGGTGCCGGCGAAGTTGAAGATCAGGATCGTGGCGATCAGCACGCCCGATATGGGCAGCACGATTCGGAAATACGTGCCCATCCGGCCCAGCCCGTCGATGCGCGCGGCCTCCTCCAGCTCTGCCGGGATGCCTAAGAAGAACTGGCGCGAGATCACGATGAACATGGTCTGCGACAGGAACGGCACGGTGATGGCGTAGAGCGTGTTTACCAGTTTGAACTGCGCTAGCATGATGTACTGCGGGATGATGATCAACTGGAACGGCACCATCATCGACAGCAGCACGCAGATGAACGCGGCCTGCCGCCCCGGAAACCTCAGCTTCGCCAGCGCGTAGCCTGCCATCGGCGGAATGATGGAGTTACCCAGCACCACCACCACGGTCGACAGGATCGTGTTTTGGTACCAGCCGCCCACCGGGTACTTTGTCATCAGCTCGCGGTAGTTGTCGAGCGTCCAGTTGGCGGGTGCCGCCCAGGAACCGATCAGGTGCCTCGGCAGCAGCGAGTTGTACATCACGTGCAGGATCGGCAGCACAAACACCGCCGCCACCACGGTCAAGATGAAATACTGCACTAGCTTCAGCGTGGTTCTCCTTGCCTCGTCACTCATGCCAGCTCCTCCTTCCGCCTTCCGATCACCTCGCGCGCCAGCGACAGAGAGAAGATGATCAGGAACAGCACCACGGCCGCCGCGCTACCATAGCCCATTTCCATGTAGTTGAAGGAGTTGCTGTACAGGAACGTAATCAGCGTGCTGGTGGCGCCGGACGGCGAGCCCAGCGGCGATTGCCGGGACACCGCCTTGATCTGGTCAAACAGCTGGAACGCGTTGATCATGCCGAACATCAGCACCAGATAGGTGGTGTTTTTGATCAGCGGTATGGTGATGCGCGTGATCTGCTGCCAGGTGTTGGCGCCGTCCACGCGCGAAGCCTCGTAGATCTCGGACGAGATGCCCTGAAGCCCGCTCAGATAGATGACCATATAATAGCCCAGTTGCTGCCAGATGTACACGATGATGATGAACATCAGCGCGTACTTCCCGTTGGCGAACCAGCTGACATTGTCGCATCCAGCAAGCATGAAGATTCGGGTTCCGATGCCGCCTTTGATGAAGAAATACATGAAGAACACCGTGACGGCCAGCGAAGAAATGTTGCTGGGCATGTAGCAGACGGTCCGAAAGAACGTCTTGCCTCGAATGTTGGCGTTCAACATCAGTGCGATTCCGAGCGCCATCACCGACTGCACCGGCACGATGATCGCCACCATCAGAAAGCTGTGCTTCAGCGCCTCATAGAACGCCGGGTCCTGAAACAGCCGCACATAATTGGCGAACCCGATGAATTCGCTGGCGTCCGGTTTTACGAAGCTGTAGTTGTAAAAGCTGAGCGAGAGCGCACGCACCGTGGGATAGAAGAACCACAGCAGCCACCAGATGGCCGCGGGCGCGAACAGGATCAGTCCCGCACGCTTCTCGTCCCCGGGTATCCTTAGAGCCCTTGGTTGATTGGTCACACCGCCATCTCCCTCGGTTATCAGGCAAAATGGGCACATTCCGAAGAGCGTACCCATTTTGCCAATTGTTTCTCGTGTCCGATAGAGTTTAGGCTCTGATTACTTAGGGGCGAACTGCTGCTGCAGCCGGGCGACGATCTCGGCACCCGTGGCGGCGCTGTGGTTGAACAGCACGTCTTCCATCTCAAAGATCAGCGCGTCCGCGAACTTCTTGCTCTCGGCCGGATAGCTGAATCCGCTGCACAGCTCGATACGGTCGAGCAGCGACACGAACTGCGGGTTCACATCAGAGAACTCCTCGTAGCGGTCCTTCATGGACAGCACGTAGCCCACGCTCAGCATCCGGTCCTGCAAGGTCTTGTTGCCGGCCATGTAGTTGATGACTTTTGCGGTCAGCGCCTCGTTCTGGCCGTTCTTCAGCACCACCAGCGTATCGGTGTGGATTGTGCCGGATGCTTTCACGCCCTCGGCGTTCGGGATGGGCAGGAACTTCAGCTTCAGGTCGGGCGCGGTCTCCTTGGCATCGCCGTTGACCCAGGTGCCGCCGGTGGACATGGCCGCGTTGCCCGCGATCAGCACGGCGCCGTCATAGGAAGCGCCCAGCTCCTTCGGGGTCACAACATAGCCCTGCTTGTAGGCGTCGATGATGTACTGCAGCGCAGCCGCATTCTGGGGGGAGTCGATCGTCTCACCGAAGCCCCAGCCGCCGCCGAACGACAGCACGTACTGCGTGAAGTGGAACTCCTGCGTGTTGAAGCACAGACCGGGCATGTCAAGCTTCTCCTTGAACACCTTGCAGATCTCGAGCACGTCCTGCCATGTCGAGGGATAATCTTCTTCGGTCAGTCCTGCCTGCTCCCACAGATCCAGATTCAGGATGAAGCTGGCGGGGGTCTGGGTCACCGGAATGCCGTACATGCCGCCGTTCACTTCCCAGATCTTTTTGGGCGCGTCCATGATGTTGTCCAGCACCGTGATCGAGCCGTCAGCGATGTAGGGTGTCAGGTCCACGAACAGATCGTTGTTGATGTATTGGAGATACATCTCGTTGCTGCAGCGGATGAAATCGGGCGCGGTGCCCGCCGCGATCTGCGCGGGCAGGTTGTTCCAGAAGTCGGCATCCGACGGGTAGGTCTGGCGCACCAGTTCCACGTTCATGTCGGCCAGAATTTCCTCGGATACCTTGGAGATATGGTACTCCCGCTCCGAGTCGCCCCACTCGCCCATCGTAATCTGGACGGGCCTCTCCGCCAGACCGGGAACCGCACTCATACCGAGCGCCAACACCAGAACCAAGGCAAACAGCTTCCTCGCCATTTGTGTCTCCTCCTTCTACTTTGTCTGGGAATAAACGGCTGTTTTATCATAGCACAGCACGTGCAAACTGGGCAATTTAGTGAATTGACTATGTCTTTGCTCAAATTGACATCCGGTGGCACGGCGGGCGCGCCAAGTCAACGCAGGCAAGGAAAGTACCCGCGCCGGGTCAATATTGTTTCATTTGTGGGTGGATACACTCATTCAGCGCCGCCGTTTTTGTATTCGATCGGGGTCATGTGCACCAGCTTTTTGAACGTCACGTTGAAGTGCGTGGTGTTTTTGAAGCCCACACTGAGCGCCACGTCGTACATCTTCATGTCGCTCAGGCGGATCAGCTGCTTGGCGCGCTCGATCCGCTGCGCGTTCAGGTACTCGTGCAGCGGCAGGTTCATCCCGCGCGAGAACACCCGGCACAGGTGGGATTTGTTGACGTGCAGCGCCCGCGCGATGCTTTGAAGCGAGATGTCGTCTCGGTAGTGCAGCTGGATGTGGCGCACCGTCTCCTCCACCAGCGCGCTGCGCTTCTCGCCGCCGCGCTCGGCAGAAGCGGTGCCCGCGATGGCCTCGTCCAACTGTGCGAGAAACGCATCGGCGTCCTCGGAGGACAGCAGCGCCTCGATGTCCGCGCCGTGCTTTTGCAGGTCGGCCAGCCGTAGCATGTTCCGAATGCAGTTGAACACCAGCCCCGCGTCGAACACCTGCTCCCGGGCCATCTGTTGGCACACCTCGACCAGCCGCCTTATGGTGGGCTGCACGCGGCACAGGTCGCGCTCCAGCGATCGCGCGTACAGCTCATGCATCAGCTGGTACACCTGCTCGCTGTGCAGCACGTCCGCCTCCTCCTGATAGGCACGCACGGGCCGCGGGTCAAAGAAGTGCAGTCGAAGCGCGATGGCCCCCTCCTGTATGCCCCGCTCCAACCCGTCCGGTAGCGGCACGGCGCGACCCAGCCCCGCCCAGATGTCCAGGTTCATGTAGCTGTTCAGCATGCTGCGAAGCCCCTGTATCCGCCGTTCCACGTCTGGCACAGAGGGTTCCTCGCCGCCCAGGAACAGCAGCAGATAGCCGTTGTCGTCGTAGCAATATACCTTCACCGCGAGCCCCAGCACTGTGCGTGCCCACTCCTGGCAGAACCCGGTTACGCGACTCTGCAGCACCACCATCTGCTCGCCCTCGTACCGCCCGATCAGGCTTTGGTGATCCTTTACGGAGAACGCCGCGCACAAAGCCCAGGCATGTCCCTCACACAGGTGCTGGCGCTCCTCCGGGGTTGTGGGCTTGCCCTGCAAAATGCGCCGGATGGTACGCTCGGCGCCCGGCGCGCCGTCCTCCACCGGGGATGGCTGTCCCTTGCCCAGAAGAATGTCGCCCTTGAGCGATTCCAGCAGCTCAATGATGCTTTGGGCGTCCACCTCGTTCTTCAGCACGTAGCGGATTGCGCCGTAGCGCATCGACTGGCGCACGTAGTCAAAGTCGTCGTGGCAGCTCAGGATCACCACGTGGCAGTTCGCGCCACGCGCGTGAACCTCCTTCAGCAGCGATATGCCGTCCATGCCGGGCATGGCGATGTCCAGAAACACCAGATCGGGCGCCTTGTCCAGGATCAGCCGCAGCCCGGCGTCGCCGTCAGCCGCCTCGCCGATCACGGTGTAGCCGTGCTCTTTCCAGTTGACGGATGAGCGGATGCCCAGCCGCACCAGGTTATCATCGTCAATGATCGCCACTCGAATCATGTTGGTTCCCCCTCCTCCGTGATGGCCGGCAGCGCGATCGTGACCTCGGTGAACGCGCCCGGTTCGCTTTTGATCGACACACCGAATTGCGCGCCGTAGATATGTTTGATCCGGCTGTCCACGTTGTGGATGCCGATCTGGTTGAACGAGTGCGCGCGGGCTTCGTCCTGCCGAAGCACCGCCTCGATCCGCGCCTGCTCCATGCCCTTGCCGTTGTCCCGGACCGTGATCCGCAGCAGCCCGTCCGATTCCCGGATGCCGATCTCGATCCGGTTGCCCGCCATGCGCTCGCCGAAGCCGTGCTGGATCGCGTTTTCGAGGATGGGCTGCAGGATGAAGCGGGGCACCAGATACTTTTCCGGGTGTTCCATCCCCAGCTCGTAGCGGACCTCGGTGTTGTCCAGATTCTTCAGCCCGATCAGGTTCATGTAGTCGACGCAGAAGTCCAGCTCGTCCCGGATGCTGATCAGGGTCTCGTCCTTCTTGGCGGAAAAGCGCAGCAGCCGGATGGTGGCGTCCAGCGCGCTGACGATCCGCCTCGCGCCTTGCATGTCTGCGATCCACTTGATGGAGTTCAGTGTGTTGTAGATGAAGTGCGGGTTAATCTGCGCCTGCCGCACCATCAGGTCCGCGCGCTGCAGTTCCACCTGGATGCGGTTGTTCTGCTCCGTCATGTCCACGATCTGCTCGGTCATCTTGTCAAATCCCTGCCCCAGCTTCTTGTCGCTCACCCGCGGATCCTCCGGGCCGTCCGCTGCGCGCAGCCGCTCAAAGCGCAGCACGTTCATGTAGATCCGCTGGATCGGGCGGGTGACTACGTTGGACAGCAGCCACGTGCCGCCCAGGCACATCGCCAGCGCCAGCGCGAAGAACAGGCTGATCGTGCCCCACATCGCGCTCAGTTTGCCGGACAGTCGCTGGTAGGGAATCAGCGTCACAAACTTCCAATTGTGGTCACCTGACACGCTCTCGATTTGGATGTACCGGCCGCCCTCGCCGATAAGCTTCGCCTCGTATCCGGCCCGCCCTTCCCTGTCGCTTGACGTGACGATGTTGCCCTCTCCGTCGTACAGATAATAGAACGTCTCGGGCCCGGCGTCACCCAGGCGCGCCTGACTCCAGTGCGCGCGGAACTCGCTCGCCTTCACGTCCATTGCGATCACACCCAGCATCCGCTGTGAGTAGTTCTGATAGATCGGCCGCACGACGCTGACGCAGTTGATGCCGTTCTCCTGGTGCACGCCGTACACTACTTCCTTCTCCCAGCTCTCAGTCAGCGGGCCATATCAGCCTTTAGTGGTGATGTCGTAGTCCGAAGGGTACATCGTGCGGGTGGACACGAACGGATACGCCGTATCCTCAGGATAGATGCAGATGCGCCAGATTCTGCGGTTCACGTTGTGCCCGTATATGTACATCTTGTTGTAGATCGCCCGCGTATGCGAGTTGTAGTTGGAGAAGCTGCCGTTCCGCTGCAAATCTAGCAGCACTTGCTTGATCTCCTCGTCCAGCACGAACGCCTCGGTGATGTTGCGCAGGCTGTCGATAAAGTCGTCCACGTCCCGCATGATCATGTCGTTGTTCTTCTGTTCGGTGGTCCGAAGGCTGTTCATAATCTCGTCATAAAACAGCTTGGTCAACACGCCGCCCAGCACGGCGATGCACAGGATCGAAACCAGAAGGAACGCCACGAAGATCTTCAGCTTTAGTGGCACCGCGCTCATTCCTTTCGCCGGATGTTCTTGGGGTCGACACCCGCTCCACAAAAATAAACTGCTCGTCCAATCATAGCCAAAAATCGTCGCGCCTGCAAGCGCGGCTTTGGCGGTCACCCAAATTCCACTTGTATGTCGGCAAGGGGCCATCGCACCAGCGCAACCCCAGAGACAAAAGAAAAGCGAGGCACGTCATGGGACGGGGGTTCTAGGTAACCACTGATTAATGGCCAAAGCGGGACAAGAAGCAAGGCTCATAAGAAAGAACCAAACCGAGCGGCGCTAAATCACTGGCTCCGGGGGCATAACCACCCTCTTAGGCAACGCCATCGCCCATGCTCCATCCGGATTGCGCCAACATAAACAGGTTGGCACAGGATCCCAGGATGAACGCATGGGTTTGGTTTTTCTTAAGGCAACGCCGCACAATTACCAATTCCAACAAAATGCGCTACGGCAAGAACAT
>CALGYL010000101.1 GCA_937934775.1 uncultured Clostridia bacterium | reverse complement strand
TGCTGACGGTCGAGAACGAGCGCAGGTACCTGAAAATCAAGCCCTCCGCCATCATCGCGGCCACCGGGGCTTCTGAAAAATTCCTCGCCTTCCCCAACAACGACCTTCCGGGCATCTGCGGCGCGGGCGCGGTGCAGACGCTGATGAACCAGTACGGCGTCCTGCCGGGCAAGAGTGCCGTCATGGTCGGCGCGGGCAACATCGGCCTGATCGTGAGCTATCAGCTGATGCAGGCGGGCGTCAAGGTCAAGGCGGTGATCGACGCGGCGCCCAGGATCGGCGGTTATCTGGTGCACGCGGCGAAGATCCGCAGGGCCGGGGTGCCAATCCTTACGTCCACCACCGTTCTGCACGCCCACGGCGGGCGCGAGCTGGAGCGCGTGACGCTCGCCGCGCTTGACGAGAATATGCAGCCCGTTCCCGGATCGGAATTTGAGATTGAAACCGATGTGCTGTGCATTGCCGTCGGGCTTACCCCGCTGGCGGAGCTTCTGTGGCAGATCGGCTGCGAGATGCGGTATGTTCCCGAGCTGGGCGGCCACGTGCCGCTGCGAAACGGTGAATATGAAACGACTGTCAAAAACGTGTATGTCGCCGGGGACGTGGCGGGCATCGAAGAGGCGTCGAGCGCGATGGTCGAGGGCAGGCTCGCGGGCCTGTGCGCGGCCAAAAACCTCGGCCTGCGGACGGAGGCGTTCGAGGCCGAGCGGGCAGATTGCCTCCGGCAGCTGCAGACCCTCCGCAGCGGCCCTTCCGGCGAGAAGATCTTGAAGGGGCTTGAAAAAACCGTGAGTCCTGAAGCCTGTTCAGAGAGGAGCGCACGCGGATGATGGAGAAAACTGGCGTCCTGGACCAGCAGGCGCTGCTTCAGGTCACGCCGCCCGCCGAACGGCGCGCGCGAGGCCCCGTGGTGATGGTGGAATGCCTGCAGAAAATCCCCTGCAACCCCTGCGCGAAGGCCTGCGTCCGGGGCGCGATCAAGCAACTCCCGGACATCAACGAGCTGCCCGCGGTGGACTGGGAAGCGTGCAACGGCTGCGGCGTGTGCATCAGCCGCTGCCCGGGGCTTGCCATATTCGTTGTGGACGAGACCTTTTCTGCGACCGAGACGCTGATTCGCCTGCCCTATGAGTTCGCGCCGCTGCCCAGGGAAGGTGATTTTGTGACCGGGCTTGACCGGGAAGGAAAGCCCGCCTGCCGGGCGCGCGTCGTAAAAGTGCTAAACGGCAAGGCGCAGGATAAAACCCCGGTGATTTCCATCGCCGTACCCCGGGAGATGGGCCTTTATGTGCGGAACATCCGGCTGGACGATTTCTTTGGCGATCCGGCGCTGGTTTGCCGCTGCGAGGAGGTTACGCTGGGCGAGATCCGCCAGCTGATTGCCAAGGGCTTTACCAGCGTCGACGAAATCAAGCGCATCTCGCGCTGCGGCATGGGGCCCTGCCAGGGAAAGACCTGCGGCCAGATTGTGATGCGGGAGATCGCCATCCAGACGGGTTCCCCCATGCAGGCGTTGCAGCCGGCCACATTCAGGCCCCCCGTGAAGCCCGTCCGGCTGGATTTCTTCTTGGAGGATGAGGAGCATGCGTAATACGGCGCAGGTTGTCATCATCGGCGGCGGGATTTCGGGCTGCTCCATCGCATACAACCTGGCGAAAAAGGGCGTCCGGGACATCGTCGTGATTGAAAAAAACTATCTCGCCAGCGGTTCCACCGGGCGTTGCGGCGCGGGCATCCGGACCCAGTGGGGGACCGAGATGAACTGCCTGCTCGCCAAGTACAGCGTGGAGTTCTTTGAAACGGCGGTGGAGGAGCTCGATTACGAGGGGGACATCGAGTTCAAGCAGGGCGGCTACCTGCTGGTGGCGACGACGCCCAAGGAAGAGGAACAGTTCCGAAGCAACGTGGCGCTCCAACGGCGTATGGGCATCCCCTCGAGCCTTCTGACACCGTCCGAGGCGAAACGGATTGTGCCCTGCCTGGACGAGAGCAAGCTCACGATGGCGACGTTTTGCAAAAAGGACGGGCATTTAAACCCGTTTCACACCACCCAGGCCTTCGCGGGCGCGGCCAGGCGGCTGGGCGTGATGTTTCTTCTGAACACCAGGGTGACCGGCATCGCGACCCGGAACGGGCGCATCGAGGGCGTGGAAACCGACAAGGGGTTTATCTCCGCGCCCATTGTGGTCAACGCGGCCGGCGGGTACTCCGCCGAGATCGGGCGGATGGCCGGCGTGGACGTCCCGGTGGTCCCTGAAAGGCACCACATCCTGGTGACCGAGCCCGTCGAGCCCATCCTGGAACCCATGGTAATGTCCTTCTCCCTGAACATCTATTGCCAACAGTCGCCCCACGGCAGCTTCATTATGGGCCGAGGCGATGAGAACGAACCGAACGACGGCCGGATTACCTCCACATGGCGCTTTCTGGGCGAGATGGCCAAATCCTGCTGCAGCCTCTTGCCGCCGCTGGGCAAGCTGAGCGTGCTGAGGCAATGGGCGGGCCTTTATGAGAATTCGCCGGACCGCCAGCCGATCTACGGCGCGGTACCCGAAATGGAGGGGCTGTTCCTGGCCTGCGGGTTCAGCGGGCATGGCTTTATGTTTGCGCCCGCCACCGGGCTGATCGTCTCCGGTCTGATTCTCGGCGAAAAACCCCGCTGGGACGTCGAAAAGCTTACGCTGGGCCGCTTTGCACGGGGAGAACTGGTTTTTGAGCCGTCCGTCGTGTAATGCCAATTCCAAACTCTCGTATCACGCCGCGCTTCCGTGACCGGCGGAGCCGCCGCCCGGAAGGCCGCATGGAATGGTTCGGGAATGAAGAAATAGGAGACTTTTTAGATCCTCTGAAATGCTATGCAACCTGCATAGCATTTCGTTTTTATCGGGGTGTATAATTACAAATGAATTCGCAAGGCGAGCAATGTAAAATTACAAGAAAGACGATTTTTGATTTGCATTGCCGTGTAACAGAATGCTATAATTGTTAAAAAATGGTAGAGTATCACTGGAGGTAATGTTATGTCAATGCACCTGCGCAAGATACTGGCATCCCTGCTTGTCCTGCTTCTGATGACCAACATGCTGCCGGTGGGATTGCCGGACGGGTTACATCCGTACGGCCACGCCAGCGCAGAGTCGCTGGAGGTTGAAAGTCCTGTAACTGTGCAGGACGAACAACCCGCTCGGGAAGCTGCATCCGAAAATGCGGACGACAGCCAGACTTCGGCGCCGGATGCGGAGATGCCGGATGAGACTGCGGAACCTTCGCAGCCGGATCCGACGCCGTCCATCGATGCGACGGACGCGCCGGATGTGACAGACGCGCCGGAAACAACCGGTGCGCCCATCGCCGAACCGGAGGCGCAGTTCCCGGCCGCCAGTGAAGACGCAATCCGGGAAAAAGCCGCTGCGGTCGTGACGAACGTCGCCATCGCGCTGGCCGATGATCCTGAAGAGCCGCTGACAAACCCGAAAATTATCCGGCTTAACACGGGCAGCAGCCGTGAGCTGAAGCTCACCGCAGTTTTGAGCTATACCACGCCGGAGGCCACGTCCGGCGTCAAGTGGTCCACCAGCAACGCGAAGGTGGCGAAAGTTTCGGCCAGCGGACTGGACTGTACCGTCACCGGCCTGAAAGCGGGCACGGTGACCATTACCGCCACGGCGGCCGATGGCAGCGGAAAAAAAGCAACCCTGAAGGTTACGGTGGCCACGCTGGTGGAGTCCATCACCGTCACCAAAGCCCGCGAGAGCGATGTGGTGGTGGGCTATACGCTCAACTGCGCCGCGGCCGTTAGCCCCTCCAAAGCCAACAATAAGGCAGTCGTTTGGAATTCAGAAAATCCCGACATTGCCACCGTCAGCAGCAAGGGCGTGGTCAAGGGCATTGCCCCGGGCGAGGCGACCATCACCGCGACGGCTGCCGACGGAAGCGAGGTTGAGGGCACGCTGTGCATCACCGTAATTCCCGCGGTGCAGCGGATCCTGATGACGCTGGATTCCGAGGAGGCCAGCTCTGCTTCCATCGACATCAACAGCGACGAGAAGTCCATCCTTCTGGTGGCGAAAACAGACCCGGAAGAGGCGACCCAGGCTGTAAAATGGACGACCTCCAACGCGAAAATCGCCTCGATCGCCAAGGATGGGATGAACTGCACGGTGACGGGCGTTGCCGTGGGCAAGGCGACCATAACCGCCACCGCGCTGGACGGGACCGGAAAGGCGGTCAACTTCACCGTCTATGTGACCCGGCTGGCTAGTCAAGTCCTTGTCACCGGCCCCAGTCACACAATGATGGGCGGCGGCAAGATGACGCTGACCGCGACGGTGTCGCCTTCCAAGACCACCGACAAAACGGTGAACTGGGTCAGCAGCGACATTAGCGTTGCGACGGTCAACAATAAGGGCCAGGTGACGGCGATGGCCGTTACTGAGCCGGCTTCGGTGACCATTACCGCAACGGCTAAGGATGGCGGCGGCGCCAGCTTTCCCTATGACATTCAGGTGCTGCCGTCCGCGACGGCGGTGACCGTTGAGACGGATGGCGGTGATCCGGCGGTCGTCGATCTGAACGAGACTGAAGCCGCCGACAGGACGCTGCAGCTGAAGGCGACGGTTACGCCGATGAACGCTTCGCAGGATGTTACCTGGGCCAGCTCCAGCACCAAGATCGCAAAGGTCAATTCAGATGGCCTGGTGACAGGCGTTGCCGTGGGCAAAGCGACCATCACCGCCACCGCGGCGGACGGCTCCGGGAAAAAAGGGCCGTTGGCCATCGTGGTAACCCGGCTGGCTAAAGAAGTCGGCGTCGACGGCCCCAGTCACACGATGATTGGCGGCGGTAAGATGACGCTGACCGCGACGGTGTTGCCCTCCAAGACTACCGACAAGTCGTTGTCCTGGATCAGCAGCGACGACAACACGGCTTCTGTCAGCGACAAGGGCGTGGTCACGGCGAAGGCAATTGATACGCAGGCGACAGTGACCATCACCGCAACGGCCAAAGACGGCAGCGGCGCCAGCGGGACCTATGAGATTCTGCTGAAACCCGGCGCGGCCACCGTGACCGTGAAGACGGAGGGCGACTGCCCCAGCGTCATTGATCTGACGGAAGCGGATCCCGCGGACAGGACGCTTAAGCTGGTGGCGGCGGTGTCGCCCGACGAAGCCTCGGGCGATGTCACCTGGTCCAGTAGCAGTACCAAGGTCGCGAAGGTGAATTCGGACGGCCTGGTGACGGGCATTGCCGTCGGCAGCGCGATCATTACGGCTACCGCCGCGGATGGCTCCGGTACGAAGGGGTCGTTGACGGTGACGGTGACCCGGCTGGCGAATTCGATTGAGGTCACCGGCGATCAGTCGCTGGTGGAGGGCAAGTCCATCACGCTGACCGCGACGGTGCTGCCTTCCAACGCCTCCAATAAATCGGTGAAATGGATCAGCGGCAATGAGGACGTGGCGACTGTCAGCGGTAAGGGCGTCGTGACCGCCAAGACCGTAAATCAGCAGGAGACGGTGACCATTACCGCCAGGACGCAGGACGGTACCGAGCTTGAAGATAGCCGGGACATCACCGTCTACCCCGCGGTCGAAAACGTGACCGTGCAGGCGGATGGCGAGGACGCGGACACGGTGTACATCAACCTGAACGACGGGGATAAGACCGTGCAGCTGAGCGCCGAGGAGGCGCCGCTGGACGCCATTCAGGGCGTCTCATGGTCCAGCAGCAACACAAAGGTTGCGCAGGTGAACAGCGACGGCCTGGTGACCGGAAAGGGCGCGGGTTCGGCGACCATCACCGCCACCGCCGTGGATGGCAGCGGGGTATCCGGGAAAATCCTCGTCAGCGTGGCGTATCGGGCGCTGTCCGTCAAAGTGACTGGCCCGGAGGAGCTTGTATCGGGCAAAACCGCCGCGATGACGGTGGAGGTTCTGCCCAAGAATACCGCCAACAAGGCTGTAATCTGGAGCGTGGACGACCAGCAAACCGCAGCGACGATCAGCGAAAAGGGTATCCTGACGGCCCTTGACGTCGATGTCAGGACCGATGTGACCATCACCGCCACGGCGGCGGACAAATCCGGCGCGTACGGCGAATGGACCGTCGCCATCGTGCCCCAAAGCGGCTCGGTCACTATCCTGTATGAGGACGAAGACCCCGGCGAGAGTATGACCGTCAGCATGAAGAACCCCGAGGTTCAGCTGAGCGCGGTCATCGATCCGTCCGAAGCGCCGCAGGATGTCACCTGGACGTCCTCCGATGCGAAGACCGCGACGGTGAATCAGGACGGCAAGGTGACCCTGCTGAAGGCGGGGCAGGTCGCAATCAGCGCGACCGCGACCGGGACCACCGTCAAGGACACCCTCCTTCTGAACATCGAAGGGGCGGAGATGCCCGACGAAATCGCGGTCGATCCGGCCGAGTATGCCGGAGAGATCGACACCGACATCACCATTCCGCTTGAGAACATTTCGCTCACCGGCGGCACGCTGCAGCCGGGCGCGCTGACCTATTCGCTGCTGGATGGCACGACGGCGGTGGGCACCGGCCGCACGGTTCGCTTCGCCCAGCCCGGTCGATACCTTTTGACGCTGGTGGGAAGCTACGGCACCGCGAAGCGGGAATGCCCCGTGACGATCGTCGTCACGAAGGACGGCAATGCCTTCAGCCTCAATCTGGACATCGGCGCTTCCACCGTCTACGACGTGGGCGCGTGCCGTTTGCTGTTCGCGCAGGCCGAGGCCGACGAGGCCGCCGCGGTGCTCGGAGCCGATGAGGAACTGTCCTGGACAATTAAGCAGACCGCCCACGACGAGGGCGTGACGGTCTTGATGGAACTGGAAAACGAGAACGGCTTTGCCAACGATGTGTACCTCACAGAGGCCAGCGGGAGCGGCAGCGCCACCTTCCGCCTGACTGCGAGCGCGGGCGGCGCTTACGAAGCGTCGGCGGTATTTACCGTTACGGTGGTGACGGATCCGGACAACCTGCCCACCCAAATCGGGGTCGCCTCCGACGCGTACGCCGGCGAGGTTGGGGAGGAGATCACCATCCCGGCGGAAGACCTGATTCTGACCGGCGGCACACTGACCGCGGCCGATTTCACCTGGTCGATCTGGGACGATCTCGGGCAGGTGGGCGATGGGCTTACGGTCCGGTACGACGTGCCCGGCCGCTACAATCTGACGCTCAAGGCGGCCTACAGAAACTTCCATCTGGAATGTCCGGTCGCCTTCGTGGTCAACAAGACCATCCAGTTCACGAACGGCGTGCGCATGGATTCTGTCCATCCGGGCGGAACGCAGCCGCAGTACCTGGGCCATGTCGTGGTGCGGGACGATCAGCTGCTTGAAGGGGAGAGCTACGCCTGGACGCTGGAGCGCTCCGGCAGCGACGCGGTCACCGTGGAGATGGAGCCTTATACTCCCGGCCAGAACTATGTCAAGCTCGATCTGGTCTCTTTTGAAAGCGTTACGCAGGATGAAACCTCGGAGTTCACCCTGACCTGCACAGCCGGTCAATACCACAAGGGCGTGCTCCGCTTCTCCATCGCCGACAAGGCGCAGAACCTGACCGGCCTGCCCACCGGCATCACCTATTCCACCAATCACTACGAGGTCGCGGTTGGCAGGACGGTGAACATCCGTTACGCGGACATTCATGGCGTCGGCACAGACCTGCCCATTGGCGCCTGGTTCGACGTGTACGACATTCCCTGGGACAGGTGCGACGTTAACGACACCGAAGGCATGCGCAGCATCACCTTCAACCAGCCCGGCCGCTATAAGATTCTGCCCGCGGCGGGCTATCAGGGCTATGTCTGGACGGCGCCCGAAATCCTGGTCACCGTGGGCAGCGGCGTGGACCCGGCGTTCGGCCTGGACGTCTACCCACGCACCGGCGATATCTACATGGACTCCGGCACGACCGAAGACTTCTATGCCTACATCAGCGCGCACGATACGATGCTGCAGGACGGCGAACACGGCCGCTGGTCGCTGACGGCCCAGGGCCTTGTGGGCGATGCGCCAGTGGAGCTGTATCTTGCGGACAACTCGGACGAAGAGGTTCGCATCTTCTACAGGAACGTCAAGGCGCCGGGCGAGATCACCTACAAGCTGACGTACGACGCGGGCATTTACCACGCCGAACAGAACTTCGTCGCCCACGTGGTGGCGGTGACGCCGGCAGGCTTGCCCACCGGCTGTTCCTACCCGGTAAGCAAGATCACCTTAAACCCCGGCGATTCCCGCCAGTTCGACTATTCGGATGTCCATTTTACCGGCGGTACGCTGCAGCCGGAAAACCCCTGGAGCGAATTCTGGATTTCCGAAAACCTGAGCGATGACGATATGGAGTGGAACGACACGGGCCGCGAGATCACCTTCAAGAAGGCGGGCCGCTACATCGTCGAGGCTGTCGCGGGCTTTGGCAACTACGTGTTTACCTACCCCATCGTGGTCGAGGTGGGCCCGTCCGCCGAAGTTCTGGAGTTGAATACCACTCAGTACCATGAGACGATTATCGAAGGCGCGAGCGACAACATGTCCATCGCCCGAATCGCCCTGAAGAACTTCGCCCTGGCGGAGGACGAGACGTGCGATTGGTCGGTTGAGCGCATCGGCTCCGAGAGCTCCGATCCGGTCAGCCTGACCATCTGGTCTGATGATCCGGCAAGCGCCACGGTCGACTTCCATCTGGGCAAGGGAACCGGCAGCGCCTCCTTCCTGGTCACGGCGAAGGCGGGCGGCTATACCGCCACCACGCAGATTGACCTGGAAGTGGTCGCCTACAACCCGGCCTCGCTGCCGAACGGCCTGAATTCTCCGTATGAGGCATCCTATCCGATCGCGGTGAACGGCTATCTGACCTTCGACCCGTCCCGTCTGAATTTTGCCGAGGGCACGGTACCTGCGGGCGCGGACGTCTGGAAGGTAATCGACCGGCATGACGGCGACTGGGACCAGGTCGACTGCGAATCCGCGGGCGGCGAAGCGGTCAAGTACACCTTCCACAAGGCGGGCCGTTACATCCTGACCGCCGTGATCGGCATCGACAACCACATATTCTGGAAGGACATTTCCGTCGAAGTCAAGGACGAAGCTGCGCTCGATCCGGGGGTTGTCGTCAGCCAGCGCTTTGCCGTCGCCTACCTCAACGGTAATCCGGAGGAGCAGCTTGGCAACGCGGAGGCGCGGGACGCCATCCTTCTGAATGGCGAGCGGGAGGACTATGCGTGGTCGATTGTACAGACCGGGGAGGCGAACGTCGCTGAGATTACGATCGACAAGGAGAGCAACGACGCTGGCTACGCCGAAATCCTGTGCAGAATGCTGGGCGGGACCGGCACCGTCAGCTACCGGGTGCGGTATACGGCCGCGGGCGGCCTGTACGCGGGCCAGAGCGAGGAGCATACCCTGACGGTCAAGGATGCGATCACCGGAATTCCGGACGAGATCACCCTTTCCGAGACGCGCT
>CALGYL010000100.1 GCA_937934775.1 uncultured Clostridia bacterium | reverse complement strand
TCGGGTTTTTTCTCAAGGCCGGGATCAAAAAACGCCGTCATTGCAACCCTCCTTATCCGGCGACCGCATGGCTCTTGGCCTTCGCCTGGATGTCCACCGCAACCGCGATCAGAAGCACGATGCCCTTGACCACGCGCTGCCAGTATTCGTTGATGTTCATCATCATCATGCCGTTGGCCAGAACGCCCATGAACACGACGCCGATGATGACCTTGCCCAGCTTGCCTTCACCGCCGGACACGGATACCCCACCCAGAACGACCGCGGTGATGATGTCCATCTCATACCCATCGCCGGAACTGGGCTGCCCGCTGTTGATGCGGGAGGTCAGGATCAGCCCGGCCAGCGCGCCCAAAAGGCCCACCAGCATATACATCTTGGAAAGCTCGCGCTTGACGTTGACGCCCGAGAGCCGCGCGGTCTCCACATTGCCGCCGATGCCGTAGATCCTGCGTCCAAAGGGCGTTCGGCTCAGAAGGACGTACCCGAAGACGAACACCGCGATCATGATCAGCGAGGAGATCGGGAAGATGCCGATCGTCCCCTGCCCGAGCACCTTGAACGATTCGGGGATGCCGTAGATCGGCATGCCGCCGGTGATCAGGTATACGGCGCCGCGCAGCGAGATCATCATCGCCAGCGTCGTAATCATCGGCGGAATCCGGAGAAAGTTGATGCAGGCGGCGTTCGCAAGCCCAATCACGACGCCCAGTGCGAGAGCAACCAGCACGGCCAGCCAGATTGGCATTCCTCCGCTCATCATAACGGCCGCGATCGCCGAGGTCAGCCCGATCACGGAGCCGATGGAAAGGTCGATGCCGCCGGTCAGGATGACCATCGTCATGCCAACCGCGCAGATGCCCACCACCGAGATCTGCCGTACGATGTTGGTGAAGTTTCTCGCGCTCAAAAAGGATTTGGTGGACAGCGAAAAGAACACGGCCATGGCAATCAGCGTGAGGATGATGCCCATGTCGTTCCAATTGATCCGGAATTTCCGAAGAGCCTTGGTTTCCATCTCGATCACACTCCTGACGCAAGCTTGAGAACGGCTTCCTGCGTGGCTTCCTCCCGGGCAAGTTCCCCCGCGACGCGGCCTTCGTGCATGACGATCACCCGGTCGGACATGCCCAGAAGCTCCGGCATCTCCGATGAGATCATGACGACCGCCTTGCCCTGTTCGGCCAGTTCGTTCATCAGCCGATAAATCTCCTGTTTCGCGCCCACGTCGATGCCGCGCGTCGGTTCGTCAAAGAAGATGACGTCGCAATTCATCAGAAGCCATTTCGCCAGGATGACCTTCTGCTGGTTTCCGCCTGAAAGATTTTTAACAAGCTGCTGCGCGGACGGCGTTTTGATGGCGAGCTTGCGGATCTGCTCCTCGCAGAGCGCTTTGCCCGTGGCCTTCCGGATCAGCCCAAGCCGGTTTACGATGCGCGGGTAAAAGGAGAAGAGGATGTTGTCCTCGATGCTCATGTTGAGGAACAGCCCCAATTGCTTCCGGTCCTCGGACAGGTAGAAGACGCCGTGCCGGATCGCGTCGGTCGGCGAGGAGATCCGGATGGGCTTTCCGTTCAGGATGATTTCGCCGGACGCGATTCTGTCCGCGCCGAACACCGCCCGGGCGGTTTCCGTGCGGCCCGCGCCCACCAGGCCCGCAAAGCCCAGCCGCTCGCCCTTGTAGACGGTGAAGGACACATCCCGCAGCCTGTCTGTGCACAGGTTTTTGACCGTCAGCGCCACCTCGCCGCGGCGCGCGTCTGCCCGTGGGTAGGACTCGGTCAACTCCCGGTTGACCATCAGCCGGATTAGTTCGTTTTTGTCGGTCTCCGGCACCCGCATCGTCCGGATCAGCCGTCCGTCTCGAAAGACCGAAACCTGATCGCAGAGCTCAAAGACCTCCTCCAGCCGATGGGAGATGTAGAGGATCGCCAGGTTTTCCTTGCGCATCGCGCGGACGATGTCAAAGAGGTATTTCAGCTCGTTGTTCGTCAGCGGCGCGCTGGGCTCATCCAGAATCAGCACCTTGACCCTGCGCGACAGCGACTTCGCGATTTCCACCAGCTGCTGATAACCCACCGTCAGGTCCTTGACCAGCGCCTTCGGGTCAATCTTCACGCCAAGCCGGTCCAGCACCTTCTGCGATTCGCTTTCAATCGCCGGAAAGTCGATCAGGCCGTGCCGGAACGGGTAGCGGTTGTAGAAAATGTTCTCCGCCACCGTCAGGTGTTTCAGCAGGTTGAGCTCCTGATAGATCGCGGAGATGCCCATCTCCAGCGCCTTCTGGGGGTCGTTCCCCTCCACCTTCCGGCCTTCAAACCATATCTCGCCCCGCGTGGGCGCGACGGCCCCTGTGATGATTTTAATAAACGTGGACTTGCCCGCGCCGTTTTCCCCGACGATGGCATGCACTTCGCCCCGGCGAAAGCCAAGGGAAACGTCGTCCAGCGCGGTCACGCCGGGATAGATCTTCGTAATGCCGCGCAATTCGAGGATCGATTCTTCCATGTAATTTCCTTTCCCGTCCGGCGATAAGATTCGGGGGCCGATATGAATCGACCCCCGTGGACGATCTGCCCTGTGGATCAGTCGGTCACGTAATCCGTGATGTTCTCCTTGGTGACGGCCTTCATGCTGTAGGGGATCTTCTCGGCGATGGGGCCGTCCTTGATGACCTTCTCGACGATGTCCAGCACTTCGCCGCCCTTTTTGGCCGGCTGAATGTCGACGGTGCCCTTGTACATCGTATCCTCGGAGATCAGCTTGAGCGGCTCTTCCAGCGCGTCCAGGCCGACGATGCAGGTGTTGGCGGGCGTGTGCTCCTTGTGCTGCAGGCAGGCTTCGTACACGCCCAGCGCGCCGGAGTCGTTGATGCAGATGAACACGGAGATTTCCGGGTTGGCGGTCAGCGCGGTCTCCGCCAGGTTGAAGCCTTCGTCGGCGTTGCCGGCGTTCTGCTCGTAGACGAACTCGATTTCATGGCTGCCGGTGTAGGTTTCCTTGATGCCGGCCTTGAGGCCTTCGGCGCGGTCGATGACCGACTTGATCATGTCATAGCGGGCGACGACAACTTCAATCTTGCCCTCGGAATCCAGCGCGTCCTCGATGGTGCCGTCGGCTTCCTTGCCATTGAGCCAGTTGCCGGCGATCTGGCCGCCCATGTGGCCGTACTCAAACTCGTCGATGCCGTAGAACGCGTCGCTGCCGCGCACTTCCTGATCGAGGCTGACGACCACAATGCCCGCTTCCTTGGCGGCCTTAACCGCATCAACAGGCGCTTCCTGATCGACGGGGCTGATGATGATCGCATCCACGCCCTGCGCGATGAAATCCTCGATGTGGCTGATGTGCTTGGAGGCGTCCGCCGCCGCGTCGGACACGATCAGGTTGATGCCGCGATCCTTGGCGGCCGCCTTCATGCCCTCGACGATCGAAACAAAGTAGGCGTTCTCCATGCTCTGGACGGTGTAGCCCACGGTCAGGGCCTGCGCAACCCCGGCCACCCCAAGGCACAGGCAGAGTACGAGCACCAGTGATAACAGTTTTTTCATGAAATCGTCCTCCCAACCAGTTTTCTGCTCGGGTAAAGTATAACTTCCTCCATACCGCGCGGGCAATCAACTTTGATATGAGGGTCTTTCAGTTTCATATGATTTGACGCGGATGAAATCTGCTTCGCATCTTTCATCCGCCTGGAGAACGTGCCGGTTTCCTCAAATGTTTGCGAACATTTGCGGGCGGAAACCGGATCGGGAAAGCTTTCCGCTTCGCTTGCGCTCTGGGGGAAAGCCAAATCCGCCGTACACGCCGCCGGATTTGATTGAAAGCCGAGAGGCCCCGGCGTTTCGCCAAGGACATAGGCAGTATGAAGTTGCCGGCATTCCTGCACATTGACTATTGCGCGGTCTTTCCGAAAGCCTCCCGGTACTGGGACACGGTCATACCCGTGAAGCGCTTGAACAGCGTCGAAAAGTAGGTGGGGTTGTCGTAGCCGACTTTATAGGCGATTTCGTAGGTTCTCAGGTCCGTATTGGACAGCAGCAGCTGCGCCTCCTTCATGCGGATTCTGAGCAGGTAATCGCTGAAACTCTCGCCTGCGTATTTGGCGAACATGGCGCTGAAGTAGCTGGGGCTGAGCCCCGCGTGTACGGCGGCGTCGCGGATACGCAGCGTGGACCGGGCATACTGCGCCTCCACGTAGCGGCAGGCGGACTGGATCAGCGCTTTCACATCCGTCGAGCTCTCGGCCATCTCGTCCGCGATGTTGTTCAGGCAGGCACGCAGCATGTCCATCGCGTCGTCCATCCCGGCGCACTTCATCGCGTCCTTCTGCAGCGCGATCAGCGCCTCTTTCTGAGCGTTTGAGAGCCGGCCACTGTCGCTGAGACGCCCCGTCAGCATGCCCAGCGCCGCCACCAGAAACACAAACGACCCGCCGCTGACCGCCTTCAGGTTGGACCGGAGCCGCTCGACGTCGGCCGCGGCCTCCTGGGCGCTGCCCAGCAGCGTCACCCGCGCCAGGTGATCGATGACGCCGGTATTGAGCGCGCCGCTGGCCCGGTAGCAGTCCTCCGCGGACCGCTCCCCCAGTTCGTCAATGCGCCGGCTGATGCCCTTGAGGTAAGCCTGGTTTGCCCGCTCCAGGTCCATATCGCCTGTCAGTTTTCGGAACGTTTCCGCCAGTTGATCCAGATCGATGGGCTTGACGATGTAGTCCTCCACGCCCACGCGCACCGCGTGCTGCGCGTAGCCGAATTCCTCATAGGCGCTCATGATCACCAGGCGCAGCGACGGAAATTCCTCCCGCGCCAGCCGTGTCAGCTCCAGCCCGTCCATGCGCCCCATTTTGATGTCGGTCAGCAGGATATCACAGGGCCCCCGGCGCAGTACATCCAGCGCGGCGGTGCCGTCGGTGACCGCGGCGGCCACCCGCACGTTCAGCGCCTGCCAGTCGAATGCCGTACTGAGCCCTTCCAGCAGGATCTCGTCGTCATCCGCGATCACCAGATCGTACATTCTGGGTTTCCTCCTCGTCGATCGTTATGGTTACGCGCGTGCCCTCGCCCGGCGCGCTGTCGATTTCCATGCGGCAGCGGTTGCGGAAGAAGAGCCGCAGGCGCTCGTAAACGTTGATCACGCCGTAGCTGTCCCGGCTGGCGACGTCGTTGGACTCCAACTGCGCGCGCAGGTGCGCAAGCTGTTCGGACGACATGCCCAGCCCGTCGTCCGATACGCGGATGCGCACGCTGTTTCCCGTCTTTTCGCAGGTCAGATCGATCCGGCCCGGGCCGTCCATGCCCTTGACGCCGTGGTAGATGGCGTTTTCGATCAGCGGCTGCAGGATCAGCTTGGGCACCTCCAGATCGTTCAGCGCCGGATCGACCGCCGCCTCGCAGCGCAGCCGCGTCTTGTAGCGGAACATCTGAATGGTCATGTAGCTCTGGACGTTCATCACCTCCTGCGAAAGGGGGATGGTGTCCCTGCCCTTGTTGAGGCCGGTCTTGAAAAAGGTGGTCAGCGCCGACAGCATGGTCACCGCGTCGTCGTTTTTCTTCATGCGCACCAGCCACAAAATGGAGTCCAGCGCGTTGTAGAGAAAATGCGGGTTGATCTGCGCCTGCAGAAGCAGCAGCTCGTACTTGCGCCGGGAGGTCTGCTCCTCAATGATGCGCGCCATCAGGTCCTTGATGTGCCCGACCATCTTGTTGAACTGGTCAGACAGGTCGCCGATCTCGTCGTCCAATGTCTTTTCGATCACGACGTCGAAATTGTCCTCGCGCACCTGATGCACCGACTGGTTGAGCATCAGGATCGGCCTTGTGACGGTGCGCGCGGCCGCGTCCGCCGCCAGCATCGCAAGGACCGACAGGGCCAGTATGCCGATGATCAGCGCGCAGACGACGATGATCGGCGCGCGAAACAGCGTCAGATACGGCACCGCCGAAACCAGAATCCAGTTGTTGGCGGAAATGGTGGCGTAGGCCAGCGCGTACCCGCCCGTCCGGAGAAATCCGTCCCTTTTGAAATCGTCCCGCCAGTAGGTGATGGCGTTGACGGTCTTATTGACAAAATCCGGCTTCTCGTCTCCGGCGGACAGCACCTGAATGTCCGCTTTGTCCGCCACCATCACCACGTCGTTTTCAAACTGCTCGACGCGATCTCCGACGATGGTCATTTCCAGGCTCGGGTTGACGATGTAAAACCGCGGATCGCCGGAGAGCGCATCCTCCAGCACGTCGTCCACCTGAATTTCCACCAGCACCGCGCCCAGCGCGCGGCCGGCCTTTGACCGGATCGGCACGCCCAGCGAGATGTACTTCCCCTTGACGCTCCGGACCATGTGGGAATGGTTGTACAGGGAAAACCACTTGGCTTCGTCGCTTTCGCGGATGGCCGTGTACCATTCGTCGTTCCGGTAGTCCTCCTTCAGGAGGGAGAAGCGCCCGCTTTTGAACAGCGCGCCGTTTTCCGCGATGACGTACATCTGAATCCGCTTGTCGAAATAGCGGGAAATGTAGATCAGTTCGTTGTCCAACTGCAGCTCCCGGAGATACCGGTCGGCTGGCGTCGTTATGGCCATCGAGAGCGCGCCGATGACCTCCTCATCCTCGCTGGCGGATTTCCCGATCTGATACGCCTCCTGAAGCACCTGGTCGAGCCGGTCCTGAACGTGGCCGAGCGTTTCATTCAGGTCCTCGCGGCTGGCGTTCCAGGAACTGGTGGCGATGTAGGCGGTCAGGATCGAACAGAACAGGATGACGGGGATCAGCGAAAATGCCGAGAGGTAGTTACGGAGTCTTTCCCGGATCATCGTGCGCCGCATTTTCATGTTCAGTACCCCCGCGCATAGGAAGCGCCCGATTTATACGCGGCCTCGCCCCGCGCAAGCTGGAGCGGCTCAACCGTCAGGCCCGCCGCGTCCCTTTGGATGGCGGACAGCACCGCGTCCCCAAAATACGGGGTGACATCCACACAGGCCAGCAGCTTGCCCGCGGCCAGCGCGCGCTTTGCGTCGTCCGCGCCGCCGGTGCAAACGACGGGAACGCCCTCCTCGCCCTCCAGCGAAAGGAGCGCGCCCACGGCGCCCAGCCCCTCCTCGTCGCTGTGGCCGAACACCGCGTCAAACACAGCGCCGTTGCGCTCGTAGAACTTTAGCAGGCCCTGCTGCGCGGTCTCGCGGCTTGACTCGCCCGGCACCACGCCCGCGATCTGCAGCCCGGGGTAATCGCACAGCGCATCGCGGAAGCCCTTGGAGAAGCCGTTGGTGGTGGACGCGCCCGCCTCGCCCTGGATTTCCAGAATCTTCGCTTCGCGCCCTTCGAAATGCGCGGCCAGGATTCTGGCGCATTCGCCGCCCGCCCACTCGCAGTCCACGCCGATGGCGCACAGAACGTCCTGCGCTCGCGCGTCGGTTGAAAGCCTGTCCACCAGAATAACCTTGATTCCCTGCTCGGCGGCGGCGCGGATCGCCTTTTGCAGGCCGACCGCCTTGACCGCGACGACGACAAGGTACTGGGGATGTCCTTCCATCAGTTGGTAGATGTCAGAAATCTGGACGGACAGACGGTGCTCCGCGCTGCGCATCTCGACCGTGAACCCGGCCTGCTCCGCCTTGTCCATGACGTCCGACACGATCGCCACCGAACGCGCGGTGTCCAGATCGCACGCCGACAGCGCGATGGAAGCGTTCTTCTGCGCAAGAGCGCCCGACGAAAGCATCATAAGGACCAGCGCACAAATAAAAAAACGGCGCACTTCAACCGCCCCTTTCAAAGTATTCGCGCCATGAACAATGTCTGTATTATATCATTTCCGGATCGGAGCGCATAGAGGCTTGTTCCATGCCGGGCGGAGAGCCCCCCGGCGCGTCCATCCGCGCACTTGCAGGCGGCAGGCGGGCGGGACGCAGGCGCGGACTTATAAAAACGCCCGGCCATCCGGGCTCCCTGCGGAAACCCGTGCAGGGCGAAAATAACAGGACGGCCGAACGATCGCCCGCCCACGGGGCGCGAATGGATTGATGCCCGCGGATTTTCAGTAATGCAGCATTTTGGCCCACCGCAGCGACTCCATATACAGCGACATGAACCGCCGGGCGCTGATCTGGCATTTCTCGCAAAGGCTGCAGCCTCTGTCCCGGCTGATCGATTCGCCAGCGACGACGCAGTCCAGCAAATCCCGGAATTCGTTTTGCTCCCCGAGCAAGGCCCGCTTGACCGCGTCAGAAATCGGAAGGCCGTCCAGAATCTGCTTCATGGGCCTATTGAGCAGAACATCGATAAAGGAAAACATGTCGGCAAAGAAATAATCCAGCGTCGGGTCCGCGGTGTCAAGCTCTTCGGCCAGAAGCTCCATGAATTTGCCGCGAATCAGAGAAAGCTTGATCAATTCGGCGTTTTCGATGTTTCGCATGTCTCTGAGCATCATGATTGAAAACCATCTGTACAGTTCCTTGATGCCCAGATGCGCCAGCGCGTGCTGTACCGTCTTGATCTTGTATCTGGGCACTTAGTATACGGAGTTGACCAGCTTGAGCAGTTTGTAGGACAGGCCAAGGTCGCGGGCGATGTACTCCGCGATCACGTCGTAGCTCGGTTCCTGGCAATGCAGTTCTTCCATGATGCGGAATATGTTGGAGTTGAGCGAACTGATCTCCTTGGTGCCGATGATCGCGGGTTTACTGAAAAGGTATCCCTGAAACAGGTGATATCCCATATCCGCGGCCATCTTGTATTCCTCTCCTGTCTCGATTTTTTCGGCCAGAAATGTTTTCTGAGTGCCGTATTTTTTGATGAGGCCGCGCTGGTCTTCGAGGCTTACCGCCGGATATTCCATTTTGATGATGTCCGAACAGTCAAAGAGGGGGGAAGTTCTCTTCCTCCGGGACAAAGTCGTCCAGGGCGATTCTATACCCCTTTTCGCGCAGTCTCTTGCAGGCTTCAATGGTGGATTGCGTCGCCTCGCCGCGCTCAAGCACTTCGACGACGACGCCCGACGGAGGCAAAAGAAAAGGGACATCGCTGTCGATCGGCATTTTGGAAAATTGATGAATGCCAGGGGTTCCGTCGGTCAGGTCGCTCAGCCCCATCACCATGAAAGAATTGTTGAGCAGTCCTGCCGTGGCCCGATCGTCGTCAAGGCCGGGAAAGCAATTTGTGTTGTCCTGGCGGTACAAAAGTTCGTACCCAAATATCCTCAGATAACGATCAAAAATCGGCCGCCTCGCGATATAGATATCCATCCTCATCCCGCCTATCGTCATCAGCACAGCGCTGCATACTTGTGTTCCGCCGCTGTCTGTGCCCGCACCGGTATCCGGCCCTCCATGACCAAACGCAATCGGGTGCCGCGGCTTGGTCTAAGAGAAGAGGGGTATATCCGATTTGTTCGCCGGCCGTAATACTAAAGGAAAACATTAATCACTCCAAAGCGCCAAGGGGTTTACGATGCAGAACAAGGAGCCGAAGCGAGGCGACC
>CALGYL010000099.1 GCA_937934775.1 uncultured Clostridia bacterium | reverse complement strand
CAAGTGTGGTGTAGTGATTCCGATTGCCCTTGTAGTCAGTATCTTTCGAACGAGATAACATACACAGAGATTGAGTGGCCGTGTACCGAGAGTAGATTGCTTCTTGATTGGCGTGCTGATGCGGGTTACTACCAAAACGGAGATAAACGTGGCCAGCCTATCGTGATGAAAGAAGTCCAGGCTAACAGCCTTTGTGTTTTAACAACGCGTATGCCCAAAACTCCTGAAGGAGATAGAGTTATATTCGGTGTTTTCTTAGCTGATGAAGCATATGAAGGTGATAGCCGTGAGTCTGGATTTGTTACAACAGAATCCGAGTATAAAATCTTCTTAACAGATAGTGAAGCGAAGGAAATAAACTGTACCCCGTAAAACGGACACGGGAAAGAGTGGCATTAGAGCCGACGTCCCCGGTATACGGACGGTAAAGAAGTCGCAAAACCCCGGGCAGCGGACGTTATACGGGCGGAAGAAGTGGTAGGATGTGCCCATCGTGTCGGGTCGGAGAGGTGGGTACCATGAGCAAGAAGCTATTCAGCAAGGACGACCAGCTCATCTTGGGAGCAAGCCCCTACGTGGAGAGCGTAAGCGAGAAATGCGTGATCTTCACATCCGAGTTCAAAGAGAAGGCATATCAAGCGCTCTTACGCGGGGAACGCATGGCGGCAATCTTTGAGGAACACGGGATTCAACCTGCGATCTTGGGCAGCACGAGAATCAACGGATTTCGTGAGAAGATCCAACATTATGCAGACCGTGAAGAAGGGTTCTCCAACCTGCGGAAAACGAAGCACCGCGGAGTAAACAAGGGAGCTAAACCAGATAGCATGGTGGGCCGGATGGCCTACATGGAGAACAAGATCAGCTATTTGGAGCAGGAGGTGGAATTTCTAAAAAAAACACGGCAGGCAGATTTGGAGGCGCAGAGGCTATGGGAATCCAAGCACCGGCGCAAGTGAAATATGGCCTGATCTGTAAAGCCATACAGAGCGACAACAACCTTCTGAGTATCACGCTCTTGTGCCAGATTGCCGGCGTCTCGCGGTCTGGATTCTATGGGTGGTTGGAATCGGCATCGTTTCGGATAGAACGGGATGATGCGGATCAGTGGGATTTTGCGCTTGTTTTGGAGGCGTATCGATTCCGGGGATACGCAAAGGGCGCACGGTCGATTCATATGCGTCTTTTGCACATCGGGATTCGCATGAACATCAAGAAAATCCGCCGTCTGATGGACAAATTCGGGCTGATGTGCCCAATCCGTAAGGCGAATCCTTACCGCCAGATGGCAAGGGCTATGAAGACGAACACAATCGCGCCGAACCTCGTTGACCGACAATTCAAGGCTCGAGGGGTCAGGAAAAATCTACTGACGGATATTACCTACCTGTTCTACAAGAACGGTAAATGCTATCTCTCGACCATCCTTGATGCCCATACGCACGAGGCGCTGGCAGACGAGTTGAGTGAGGACCTGCATGTGGAATTCGTTCTTGAGACGGTCGATCTCCTCGTGGAAGAACATGGCAGCACACTGGATAACACGACAATCGTTCACAGCGACCAGGGATGCCATTACACAAGCCGAGCCTTCATAGAGAAGCTCAAGAACAACGAGTTCGTCCAGTCCATGTCCCGGAAGGGAAACTGCTGGGACAACGCTCCGCAGGAGAGCTTCTTCGGTCACATGAAGGACGAAATCAGCGAGAGGGTCGCGGTCTGTGAAACCTTTGCGGAGGTCATGGCAGTGGTCGATGACTGGCTGGATTACTACAACAAAGACCGTTACCAGTGGGATCTGCTCAAGCTCTCGCCCAAGGAATACTACGAGTATCTGGTGACCGGCGTCTACCCGTTGCCGATGTACATGAAGGACTGACACCGGGGGCTCTGCCCCCGAACCCCCGAGGTTTGTCGCTTTGGTTTCCAGGAGGGCAGTGCGCTGCGGCGCAAAAAAAGCGACGAGGTTCATCTCGCCGCCCTCCTGCAAATCCGGTGAAGCGCTCGGGTCGCTCCTCAGCGTTGCCCTATCCTCAGCACCGGCAAAGCGGTAGTAGCATACCACATCCCGTCGCGGACGAAATACCACTAAGCAAATTTTGTACTTGACATGGGGTACACTTCAGATAGAACACTTCATTAATGAGCTTTGCAAAAGTTTCAGGGTTTGTTGGAAGATTATTGACCCTTTCGGGATCCAGCCGTTTTCCGACTCGCTTTGGATAACCTGTCCGAAGACCTCTTTCAGATTTGGCTTGATCTTTAGCTCCTAGAATCATCCCATATGCCCTTTTTTCTCCGATGATATCCAGATCATATCCAAGGGCTTTTGTAATCTGACAGCAAGTCAGCCCTTGCTTCACCATCTCTAATATTTGTACCTTTGCTTCAACCGTCAGATTCAGTCGGTACTGAGTCATGTGATCTGTATACGGATTTTCTTCTAGAATCCTGATCTGTTCGGGAGTAAAAGACTGCTGTTTTCTGCTCATAATGTGCCTCCCCAATGGATACTTGCATTCTACTACCACTTGAATTCATTGTCCACTATTTGGGTTTCCCCTGTGTTCAGTGTCCATGAAACAGGTCTCACTTAAATTCAAGTGCCCATTT
>CALGYL010000098.1 GCA_937934775.1 uncultured Clostridia bacterium | reverse complement strand
GCATAAAATTTGCGCCCAACCCGACAGGGCTGAGCGCCTTTGTTGATGGTCTGACGCCGCAAGCGTTCGCTTGCGGCGCGTTCTATGTGCGCGAACACTGCCGTCCGGCCCCTGAAAAACATTGACGAAACCTGCCGAAAGGTATAGCCTATAGGCAGGAACACACGCACACTCGGGAGGCCTGTCTATGAAGCTGTTCCCTGGAAAACATAACCCCAGGCTTGCCGCCATCGACTTTTTCAAATACATTGGGCCGGGCCTTCTGGTAACAGTCGGATTCATCGATCCGGGCAACTGGGCCTCCAACATCGCGGCGGGATCGGGCTATGGCTACCTGCTATTGTGGATGGTGACGCTGTCCACGCTGATGCTGATTGTACTGCAGCACAATGCGGCGCACCTGGGCATCGTCACCGGCAAGTGCCTCTCCGAGGCCGCGACGGAGAACATCCGCCCCTGGCTCAAGAACATCATTCTGGGCTCGGCGGTGCTTGCCGCCATCTCCACCGCCACGGCGGAGATCCTGGGCGGCGCGATCGCGCTGAACATGCTGTTTCGCCTGCCGCTGAAGGTGGGGGCCATCCTGGTACTGGCGGCGGTCCTGTTTTTGCAATTCTCCAATTCTTATCGGAAGATCGAGAAGATCATCATCGGCTTCGTGTCCCTGATCGGCCTTTCCTTCATCGCGGAGATCTGCCTCGTGCATGTCAGCTGGGGCGAGGCGCTGTCGGGCTGGGTGAAGCCAGTTTTTCCTTCGGGTTCCATGCCGGTGATCATGAGCGTGCTGGGGGCGGTGGTCATGCCCCACAACCTGTTTCTGCACTCGGAGATCATCCAGAGCCGCCAGTGGAACCTGGAAGACGAGGCGGTCATCCACCGGCAGCTGAAGTATGAGTTCGGGGATACGCTTTTGTCTATGGGCATCGGCTGGGCCATCAACAGCGCCATGATCCTGATGGCGGCGGCCACGTTCTTCTCCACGAAGACGGTGGTGACCGACCTCTCGCAGGCGGAAGCGCTGCTAAAGCCGCTGCTGGGCAACGCAGCCTCCGTGCTGTTCGCGGTGGCGCTGTTGTTTGCGGGGCTATCGTCCAGCATCACCGCGGGCATGGCGGGCGGCAGCATCTTCGCCGGCATCTTCGCCGAACCCTATGACATCGCCGACAGCCACACCAAGGCGGGCGTCCTGATCACCATGGTCCCCGCCGCGCTGGCGGTACTGGTGATCGCCTCCCCCTTTCAGGGGCTGATTTATTCCCAGATGCTTCTGAGCATCCAGCTGCCCATCACCATCTTTACGCAGATCTACCTGACGTCCTCAAAGAAGGTCATGGGCAAGTTCGTGAACTCCTGGCAGGACAAGACGCTTTTGTGGACCATCGGCCTCATCGTGACGGCGCTGAACGTGGCGCTTCTGATCTCCTCGCTGGGCTGACGCGTCCCCGCCACGCCGTAAGAAAAAAACACGGGCCGCAGATTACGGCTTAATATAGGCGAAGCCCTCCGCCTGCCGCAGCACCAGTTCCGCGACGCCCGCGGGCACCACCCGCACAAAGGGGTACAGGCTCTCAGCCGCGACGCCCAGCCCCTTCAGCGCGTTGCCGCAGGCGGCGACGACCACGCCCTGCCCGCTCAATTCCTTCCAGACGCTTGCCGCTTCCGGCCCATTCTCCGCGTCCTGCCGCAGCGCCAGCACGGCCCGGCTGTTCAAAACGATTTCGGTCCGGTGGTCCAGCCCGCGGTTTTCATAATACTGGAGCAGGTTCCGGACGTTTGCCAGCGCCAGGGAGACTTTCTCCGGCTCGTCCACATGAAACACGCATTTGAAACCTTTCTGGCCCTCCATGAGAATCATCCTTTCTCGCTCCGTGGGAGGCGCATGCGGCCGCGCCGGTCATGGCCGCGGTTCATACGGCACAACGCGCTCCGTCTATCCGCGATTGGAATACACGCGAACGTCCCGTTCTCTCAGGCGCATTATACCACGATCCCGGCCGGATTGTTACCCCATCGCGCTTGCCAAGTTAACCGGATGATCCTATAATATTATTATACGTTAGGACTTCGCGCTCCGGGCGTCGCGAGAGACGCGGCGGACCCAGTCAGGACCGGACGGGAGCCTCACAAATGGTAAGGAGGCGCGAAATGGACAATCTGAAACATCCCGGACCCGCGAGCAACCCGGCAAGCGCCCAGGATGGCGATCCGGCCGAGCTGGTATGCTCGCCGGAGTTCGCCCAGGGGTGCGCCGATCCTTCGGAGGGCACGTCGCCGGACCTGAAACCGGACGCGCCCATCCCGGCGGTTCAGTCCCGGCCGCAAGGCCCGGGCGTCCGCGCGGAAGCCGTCGAACCCGCGCCCGTTCTGACCCATAACACCGCGGAAAAGCCCGAGGCAGGCTTCCCGGAGGTCGCCTGTTCCGCGGAATTCCCGGATGGCTGCATCCGGCAATCCGGAAAAGACTGACGGACGCCGCGCATCGCCCCGTGGAAAAACAGCCATATTGGCCGGATTTTCCTGCCCTGCGCCCCCCGCGTTTCATACGCCGGGGGCGTTTTTTGCGTCACGTTATGTTAAATATGGAAATAAGTCACAACTTCTATTGAAATGAACGAGGGAATAGCGTTAATATCGTGTTACAGGATCTGCGGCAAAGACCGCAGGCACAGGAGGCGCGTGCAATGAGGTTTGGCAAGATCAAGTGGCTGGCATGGGTTCTGGTCATGATGATGCTGTTTGGCAGCGTTCAGGCGTGGGCTTTCAGCTCCGCCGATCGGATGCCGAGAGGATTCTCGCGCATCACGGTGCCTTCGCTTCACCCGGCTGAATCCCTTACGGGCGTTGAGAAGATCGTCAGCAACAAGAAGATCATCTACAAGTTCCGTGGCCCCTTCTCCGTTTCGGACAAGCGTCTGGCAAAGCGCGCGCTGACAGCGAAGGCCTCCATCAAGTCGATTTCGATGAACCCGATGGAAAGCACGATGGGCATGGATGACACCTACAACGTGTCCTCAAAAATTCAGCCGATCCTGCTCAACATCAGTCCTATTAGCGGCACCTTTGGCGTCACCGGCGACGATGTTGACTCCGAAACCTTCTCCATCACAATCACCGGCAACCCCGGCGTATTCGAACTCGTGACCGACAAAGACGATTTCCTGTACCTGGCGGCGCTGAAAACCGGCACAGCGACTGTCACGATCAAAACGCGCAACGGCAAGAAGGCTTCCAAGACCATTACCGTCAAGGACACGGTGCTCTTCTCGTCGATGACAGTCAGCGAAATGATCAGCAAAAGCCCCTACAAGCAGGCGACGGTCAAGTCCAAGACGATGTCCGCCGGCGACTCCGCCTGGCTTATGGCCCAGCCCAGGCCCTACACCGCTACGTATTACGACTATCCCTACTATGAATACTATACCTATTCCACCAGCGCGGTCACCTTTACCAGTTCCAATGAAAAGGTGGCCACGGTCAGCCCCTACGGCGATCTGTACGCGCTGTCCCCCGGTAAGGCGACCATCACCGCCACCGCCCGGGATGGCAGCAAGAAGAAGTACAGCTTCCCGCTGACCGTCAAGGCAGCGTCGCCGACCGGTTTCTACCTGTCCGCCGTGGGCAGCGGGACCCTCAAGCCCGGCACCACCCGGCAGATCAAGACAAACTTCTCCCCCGCCAATTACTACGACCAGCGGGTGACCTGGACCAGCAGCGATCCTTCCGTCGCCACGGTGGACGCCAATGGCCTTGTGACCGCCGTCTCCCCTTACTCCACCAAGACGCCCGGCAGCAACTCCGCCATCATCACCGGCAAGACCAAGATGGGCGGCCTGACCTCCGCCTTGAACTTCACCGTCACCTACGACAAGGCGCTGACCGGCACCACCTACCGCTTCTACGGCATCGGCAACGACAATTACGACGAGGCCGATCTGAAGCTGACCTCCTGCGTCAACGACATGAACGTCATGGCGGATGCCGCAAGCGCCGCGGGCTTTGCTCTCGTCGACAGGAATAAGGATTTGGGCTTCTTCGGCATCACGGGCGTCCTGAATCACATGGCGACGAATTCCAGCATTGGCGAAGACGATGTGACGGTGTTCTTCTACTCCGGCCACGGCGCAGGCAGCAGCAATCAGAACGAGCGCGGCGCGCTGTGCGCCACGGACGGCGACATTGTGACGGTAGACCAGGTTCAGTCTTACCTGGACCGGGTACCCGGAACCGTGGTAGTCATTCTGGACAGCTGCCTGTCTGGCCAGTACATCACCGCGAAGTCCCCCTCGCCCGCCAAGCGGCTCGCGGCGGCGAAGGCCTTCAACAGCGCCTGGGTATCCAAGCTTGCCAGCAGCAAGGCCACCAATTTCTCCAGTAAAGCGCTTACCACCTCATCTGTCAAAAGCAAGTACAAGATTCTGACCGCATCCGAGTCCCTGGAGTATTCTTCCGGTTCAGCAGACACCACCGGCTTCGGCTGGTTCACCAAGTGGGTGGCGACGGGCATCGGCCGAGTTCCCAATCTGGAGACGGGCAGCTCCACGGCGGGCAATCTGGAAGCGGACGCGAACAACGACAAAGTCGTTTCGCTGAAGGAACTGTACAATTATGTGTCCGTCAATCTGCCCACCGACACCGAATACGCCTGGTGGGATCCGATCGGCCAGCAGCACACGCAGGTGTGGCCCGCCAACGACAACTTTCCGGTGATCAACGAATACGTAGCGGGCTGATCAAATCCACCCATATCCCCCGCGTCTCCGGGAAGGCCAGCGCCTTCCCGGAGATTTTTTATACCAGTTTGAAACATTAACGCATTGGTATTACTCTCGAAGCGCATGTCTCAATCGACCGGCTTGACAAATACTATACAATATAGTACTATCGTTTATATTAATAGAACGGGGGGGGTATTTTATGGAACATGTCACCGACGGATTCATGATGTTTATGCGGGAAGGTGGCGCGGTGAGCGCCGCGTATATGGAGATGGTGAGCAAGGGCGCCGAAGCCTCTGCGCTGGGCCGGAAGCAGGACGAGCTGGCCTACATCGCGGTGCTGGCGGCGATTCGGATGACGGGCGGGCTGCCCTTCCACGTCAAGTCCGCAAGATCGCTGGGCGCGACCCGGGACGAAGTGAAGAGCGCGGTGCTGGTGGGCCTCCCGGCGGTAGGGCTGCAGGTGCTGGACGCGCTGTCGGTGGCGCTTCAAAGCTACGACGAGGCATAGGCTGATGTCCACGATTGATCTGATTCTTCTGGGCCTGGTGCATGACAGGCTCACAAGCGCCTACGAAATGCAGAAGCACATCGAGTACCGCAACCTCTCCCGGTGGGTCCGCATCAGCACGCCGTCCATCTATAAAAAGGTACTACGGCTCGAGGAACAGGGATACCTGGAGCGAAAAACCGAGCGGGAGGGCCGGATGCCAGAAAAGGCGGTGTATTCGATCACCCCGAAGGGCCTCGAGCGCTTCGAGGATCTGATGCGGCAGGGCGCGCAGGCCGCTGTGGAGGTACTGTTCGACTTCAACGCGGTGGTTGCCAATCTGAACAAGCTGCCGAAAGATCAGGCGCTTGCGCTGGTTGATTCTCTCCGCGGTGGCATCCGGGAGAGCCTTGCCTACATTAAAGAGGTGCGCCCCAGCCGGGTGCGCATCCCGCTGACGGGCCGCGCGGTGATGGATCAGCAGATTCGGGTGCTCGAAACCCTTACCGACTGAGCGGACGGCTTCCGCGTGGAATTTGAACAGGAGGGTTCCCGGCCGATGGGCGCGATCGAGGAATCGGACGGCTCCGAAAGCCGGACGGATGCCTTGGGAGACTCCCGGTCGGCAGACGGGCCGACGTCTTGATCCGCAAGCCGCTCCGCCCGTCTTTTCTTGCGGCCCGGCGGCCAATGTGCTATCATAAACTGTGGAAGGAAGTGATGGCATGCTGTATCATCCGTTGGGAAAGACCGGCATCGGCGTTTCCGCCGTCGTGTTTGGCGGCATCATCAACATGGACGAAACCCAAGAAGACGCTGACCGCTTCGTGGCTCAGGCCGTCGACGCGGGCGTCAATTACTTTGACGTCGCGCCCACCTACGGCGACGCGGAGGACCGGCTGGGCCCGGCGCTCACCCCCTATCGCAGCCATGTTTATCTGGCCTGCAACACGGAGGAACGCTCCGCCGAAGGCGCCAGGCAACAGCTGGAAACCGCGCCGAAGAAGCTGCGCACCGATCACTTCGGCGTCTATCAGCTGCACGCGCTGACCACCGACGAGGACTTGGACCGTGCATTCGGCCCCAGC
>CALGYL010000097.1 GCA_937934775.1 uncultured Clostridia bacterium | reverse complement strand
CCTTTTCACTGCCCTGGTCTGTGTACTGATAGACATGCAACGGCAGGCTGGCCACGGTTTCCGCAATCACCCGGACACAGGCGTAAACCGCCGTCATCTGCACCGCGGTCCGGGGGTTCACAGGCTTGCCGGCTACGCTGCCGCCAAAGTAGAACGTCATGGCGGCGTTTACATTGTCCTCGGGCGAAGGTCGCCTCCCGGGCGATGGTCGCCCCCCGGGTTTGTCCCGCGAACGGAACAGTTTTGCAAAGGGATTGTTCATCGCCACCTCCGAAATATGGGCATAATAAAAGGCACCCCAATCCTGAGGTGCCGATCACAATCGTTTTCTACTGATCAAGCCGCTTGCGTATTTCGTCCGAAGGCAGTCGGACCTCGGAGCCGTTCACCTTTTGAAGCGCCATCAACGCAGCACGGTATTCGTCTGGGGTAACCAGGCTGTTCTCCATTAGCTGATCCAATATCCAGAGCGATCCTCGAAATTCAACTTTTTCAGTCTGGGCTGCCTTTCGCAGTGACTTGTCACCCGTCAACAGGATGATCCCTCGTGCTTTGGCGATGGCGAGCGCGATGGCATCATAAGCTGATATCTTTATGTACCTATTGCGATAGCCAATTGCCAACAGCAGTTCCTCGTCGGTAATATCGACCGGCTCCAGTCCAAGAGCGAGCAGTTGCTGGCCGCTCTCCTTTGGGGAGAGGAGTTCGTCCTCAATAGCGTCCCGACTCATGCAATATGTATAGCTCAGCCGAAACGGATACTCCAGGCATTGAATCACGATGAAATCGATCCAGATATTTGTATCGCTGCTGATGTATCGCATTAGTCCTCCCCATGAATGCGGACCATACTCATCACATGATCATAGGGGGCTTTGAGGAGTTCAGCAGCTCTCTGAGGCGTAATCTCTCCTTCGCCGATTGCACGAATAACCAGTTGCCGGAACAATTCGGGTTGCTCTTTGGGTATTCTGGAAGGTTCATACTTGCGCCAATTATTCTGGGACGCCTGGATCATGAATTCTCTGTATAGCGGTTCAGAAACAATCTTCAGGATCTCCGCGCGCTTTGCCAGCATGAGCATGGATATTCCATACTCTTTCGCGACCATGATCATGTCCTTCGTGATTTTGGTACGCTTTAACCCCAACTCTCGGTAGGCGTCGCTCTGAGGGAACAAAAATGCGCCACTGACTGCCGTGGCATACTGCTCAACAGCCTTTTCATCCATGTCTTCCGGAAATCGGAGAAAGAGGTGCGCCAACTCATGAACCAAAGTAGACCGCTGTCTCTCAGCAGTCATATTGTTGTTGAGAATCACATAGGGGTAATCGTCAACAAACCCGCTCATGCCGGAAAACTTGTCGCTATCCATATCGAAGACATAGATAAGGATGCCCTTGTTTTCCATTGCGCCGACCAGATCTTGAACGGGGCCTTCCAATGCGAAACCAAGATGCTGCCTGAGTTGCCGGGCATCTGCTTCCACACTTTGAGTTACGGAAAGAGAACGGCAAGCCGGCGGTTCCGGAACCGCCTTCTTTCCCAGAATGGCAATTACCGTAAAAAAGCGATCCAGATACTCTTCAACGCTCTCGCGGATATACTCTTGGGATTGCTCCGATAACGTACTGTTGCGCCGGAATTCCCCATGCACATAAACATGTTCATTGTTCCTGGCGGAGAGGAAATCCGCAAGTTTGACATTCAGTACTGCCATCATCTGGCGAATGATCCGCATATCAGGCATACGTTCGTCATTCTCGTAATGAGTAATAGACATGGCGGTCACGCCGATTTTCTCCGCCATTGCTTTTTTCGTCAGCTTATTCTGCAAACGATAATATTTTAGATTCTTGCCGATCATGATCGCCGCCCCCTCCTGTTTATATTATATCCGAATTCTCAAAAAAGTAAACAGTTTTCTTATGAGCCAGAACCTGTTTTTCGGTCATGGCAGGGCTTGCAGAGTGGTCGCCAGTTGGCCTGATCCCAGAACAGCCGCTCGTCGCCGCGATGGGGGATGATATGGTCGATCACGTTGGCGGGAGCCAACCTATTCTCGCGCAAACATTCCGCGCAGAGCGGATGCTTCTTTAGGAAGATCGCCCGTGCCTTCCTCCAGCGCCCGTCGTAGCCCCGCTGTGTCGCCGTTTCGCGCGCGTACTGCTTTCGGTGCTGCTCGCAATAGGGCGCGTCGCTGAGGTTGGGGCAGCCAGGATGCCGACATGGACGTTTCGGTTTCTTCGGCATTTGCCCACCTTCAAATAAAAAGCAGCCCGCGTTCATCATAAACGGAGCCACAGTTCTGGTTCTTCATTGCCCGATCCAACGCCATGACCAGCGCCACCACGCCGTCCACCTTTTCCGTCGACTTCTCCTTGTCAATCTTGAGGTTCCCGGCGGGGTCAGTGCGGACGAAAGCGTTGTCCATGTTCCATCGGAGCACCGGATGTCCGCCGTGATTCAGCTTCCGTTCCAACACGATGCGCATCAGTTCCTTCGTCGGAGGGCTCATGTCCTTGAAGCCCTGCCCGAAGGGAACCATGGTGAACCCATCGTTCTCCAGCGCCTGCACCATCATAGTGGCGTTCCAGCGGTCGTAGGCGATCTCCCGGATGTTGTAGCGCTCGCCAAGATCACAGATAAACTTCTCGATGAACCCATAGTGGACAACGTTGCCTTCCGTGGTCATAAGGTGCTGCTGCGCCTTCCAGACGTCGTACATCACATGATCGCGCCGGACGCGTAAGGAGAGCGTCTCATCAGGCAGCCAGAAGAAGGGCAGGACGGTGTACGGCTCCTCCTCATCTTCCGGAGGGAACACCAGTACCAGCGTCGTCAAGTCACTCGTGGACGCAAGGTCCAGCCCCGCATAGCAAACCCGGCCTTCCAGTGCCACAGCATTCACAACACCGCCGCACTCATCCCAACGATCCATGGGCATCCAGCGGATGGACTGCTTCACCCACTGGTTCAGGCGCAGCTGCCGGAACATGTTCTCGTCCGCGGGCGTTTCCACCGCTTTTCGGTAGGCGTCGCGCACCTTATCGATGGTGATCGTGTGGTCCAGAGACGGATTGGCTTTATACCAGTTCTGCTCATCCTGCCAGTCCGCATCATCCGGCAGTCCGAAGATGACCGGATAGAAGCGTGGGTCGGCTTTGCGCCCCTCCAACAGGTCGAGCGCCTTCTGGTGCACCTCCCAGCAGATGCTGTTTCGGTCCGTACCGGCGGTTGTGAGGAAAAACCACAGCGGCTGTTTCCGGGCATCGCCCGAGCCCTGGGTCATGACGTCGTAAAGTGCGCGGGTGGGCTGGGTGTGGAGCTCGTCGAAGATACAGGCGCTGACGTTCAGGCCGTGTTTGGTGGCAACTTCCGAAGATAGCACCTGATAGATGCTGCCGGTGGGCTGGTATACCATGCGCTTTACGGAGGGGATGATCTTGATGCGCTTCAGGAGCGCCGGGGACTGCTTGACCATATCCACCGCGACGTCAAACACGATGGCCGCCTGCTGGCGGTCGGACGCGCAGCTGTACACTTCGGCCTTCCATTCATCGTCATTGACCAGCATGTTCAGGGCAATGGCCGCGCCAAGCTCCGACTTACCTTGCTTCTTCGGGATTTCGATATAGGCGGTGGTGTACTGCCGCATGGTCGGATCATCATCACGGACGGTACCGAACACCTCGCGAATGATCTTGTCCTGCCACGGCAGCAGCTTGAACGGCTTTCCATGGAACTCGCCCTTGGTGTGCTTCAGGCACTCAATGAATGAAGTGGCCCGCCTGGCCCTATTCTCATCAAACGCCACCCGTCCACCCGCCCTTCAGCAGCGTCTCCATGGGGTCTGTGGAGAACGTATCATCTAAACCACCACCTGCTGCGATGATACGGGCGCGGGTTGCGGGCGTCAGGCCAAACTCCGAGCAGAACGACTGCATGATCTTTAGATTCTGCTGGGCGATGGACACCTGCGGGACCTGCTGGACATACCCGCTGGGCGTTTTGAAGATGGAGCCGTGCTGCGTGATGAATGCCTCGGCCTCCTTCCACCGCGCGTACGCCTGACAGTAGCCTTCAAAGGCCGTCAGGTCGGCCATGGTCAGTACACCCATCGCTTCAAGGGCGGGTGCCAGACGCTTCCACTCTTTCTTGGCTTCCGGCAGAATCCAGGCCGGGCATTTGATGCTCCCCTTGGGCATGACCGGCTCATGCGCATTGAGCGGACGCTTGCCCGGATTGCCTTCGAGCAACTTGATCGCTGTGGGCTTGGGCTTTCTGCCTCTGGTCGCCATCTGGCACACCTCCTTCCATCATCGTGGGCACAAGAAAGCCGCCCTTTTTAGAGCGGCTAGGTTCATCTGGACTTGCCTGGGTGTTTACACGATTATTTGACCACCCGGATTTTTCTCGCCAGAACCATCGGACCGGGTAACGCGCCCCGCCATGCCTGAGCGTAGAACTTCCGGACGCCCAACTGCATGGGCTTTGTGAAGACCGTCCATACGCGCCGATTCGGTACGAACGGGTCCGGAATCACCCAAGTAGTCTGCAGCCACTTTTCCTTCTTGTCGTTGGAGATCCATACGTGTGTGGTCGCCGTATTTGTTATGACCACGAAATCTAGCTCTTTCCCACGCTTCACGGTCAGTGGGTCAGCGAAAATGGAGATGATCCTGGGCAGGTTGTCGGTCACTTTGAAATCCCAAGCTTCGCTTGCCGGGCCTTCGCCGTACTTGCTGTCGATCTGGGCGTACAACATATGATTTCCCATGTCGGCTTCTGTGAGCCTGTGCTTGATCGTCCAGATCTTCTGGGTGCCCGTGGACTTGGTAGGTTTCACACTGTATGCAAAAACTGCGTTGGAGGGGGTTCGCAGGATGCTCACCTTGTTCACCAGTTTTCCGGTCGTGACCTGGAAGATCACCGTCTCGCCGACATCCAGCACAGGGCTGCTGATGGTAAAGTTCCGGACCGTGAGGCTCTTGTCGCTGACATTGACGACGACAGCCACCGAGGGATCGCTGGTCCCGCCGGCGTTGCTTGCCTTGGCATAGTAGAAAAATTCACCGGGGGTGGTCATTTCGAGGGAGATCGTCCAGATCCGCCTGTCGCCCGAGCTCTTGTAAGCCTGGGTCGAGGCGACCTGCGCGTCAGCTTGATTGTATAGGCTCGCCCTGGTGACGTCGTTACTGGTTTCCACCGTAAATACCGCCTTATCGCCGACACTCAGGTTCGCGTTCCGGACGTCGAAGCGGGAGATGTGCAGCGGTGTTGGCGAAGGCGGAGCGGGGAACGTCACGCGGGTGGGGGTGTTCCGACTCGTATTGGTTCCGTCGCCCAATTGGCCATAGCCGTTGGATCCCCAGGCGTAAAGCGCGCCGCCCTTCAGTGCCAGGGAATGGTTGTTACATGCCGCGATCGTCCTGTACCCAGTACCGATCAGGATGGGAATACTTTGGTTTGTTGAGGTTCCGTCGCCCAACTGACCACTGCTGTTCCGTCCCCAAGCGTAGAGCGCGCTGCCCTTCAACGCAAGGGAATGGGAAGCGCCTGCTGTGATCGCCGTATACCCCGTGCCGATCAAGGCGGGGGTATGCTGCTGCGTCGTGGTTCCGTCGCCCAATTGGCCATAGTCGTTGTAGCCCCAGGCGTAAAGCGCGCCGCCCTTCAGTGCC
>CALGYL010000096.1 GCA_937934775.1 uncultured Clostridia bacterium | reverse complement strand
CCACCGAGATCTACACTCTTTCCCTACACGACGCTCTTCCGATCTTCCGGAGGGCGTCAGCGGGCTGCACTTCCATACGCTTTGCGAGCAGGACGCCGACGCGCTGGAGGAGACGCTGAACGCGGTGATCGATACGTTCCAGCCATGGCTGAAAAAGGTCCAATGGATCAACTTCGGCGGTGGGCACCACATCACGCGATCCGGCTACGATATCCCGAGGCTGGAGAAGTGCATCCGCCGCATGCAGACGCGGTACGGCCTCGAGGTGTACCTGGAGCCCGGCGAGGCGGTGGCGCTCGACGCCGGAATTCTGATCACCGAGGTTTTGGACATTGTGGAAAACGGCGTTGAGATCGCCATTCTGGACGCCTCCGCCGCCTGCCACATGCCGGATGTGATCGAAATGCCCTACCGCCCGCCGCTGCAGGAGTCGGGCGTTCCCGTCTCGTTCACCGGGGATGCGCCAAGCGCACAGAATTTCGACGTGCCCGCGGACGATGCGCACCTGAACGCCGCTCGGACGGATGCTCTGCGTCGGACGGCCGGTCAGCCCGGCGAGAAGCCCCACACCTACCGCCTGGCGGGGCCTACCTGCCTGGCCGGCGACGTGATCGGCGACTATTCGTTTGAAACGCCGCTCGCGCCCGGGACGCGCCTCGAGTTCCGGGACATGGCCATCTACACCATGGTCAAAAACAACACCTTCAACGGCATGCCGCTGCCCGCCATCGCCCTCGAAGGCCCGGACGGCGACTGCCGCCTCATCCGCAGCTTTTCCTACGAGGACTTCAAGACGAGGCTTTCATAAGCGCGGCGTCGAAATCCCCTTCGGGTTTTTCGACGCATTGGAAAACATGAACGTGCAGCGTTTGTCGCGCTGCACGTTTGTTTTTTCCTGTGTGGGGCATGTTCGTATGATTTGTCTAAGGTTTTCTGATCCTCTGTGCGGTCGTCCTGAGGAGAGGTTCTCCGCCTGCGGGGTACGGGGGCGGCACCCTTCTGTGCTTCTCCGGTTCCATCTGCTGATATCGCTATCCCTTCCCTGTTTCCTTCGTTTACCCCGCGGTGGCCATCGATACCAGCGCCAGCTGCTCCTCCAGAGCGCCGATGCTGGCGGCCAGCTCGCCGCAGAAGTCCGGCAGGCGGTCCCTTCGCACGCTGTCGGTCTGGCCCAGAAACTCCTTGATGGGGCAGATGATCTCCTCCGCCGCGCCGGACAGCGCGGCGAGCGCGCGCTGCTTGTCGTCCAGCGCCATGCGGTACAGGTCCAGCCTGACGCCGACCCCGGCGCGGTTTGACGAGGCTTCGCCGGTGGTCAGATAGCGGGCCAGGGTTTCGCAGGCGCGCACCACCTCCGGCGAACCGGTTTTTTCCGCTCCGTCCACCAGTTGGCGGCAGGCGTCGGAGAGCGTGGTGCGGGGGCGGTGGTTGACTTCCGGCTTTTGCACGTTGACGCCCTCGGCGCGCAGGGTTTCCACGATGCGGGCCACCAGCTCGGGCCGGGTTTTGAGTACGGATCGGTATTTGTTCTGGTAGCGCAGCATCAGGCTGTGGTCGCCGTTTGAAATTCGGGTCAGGCACGACCGGACGGAACGCCCCTGCGCGCGGTCGCGGAGCACCTGTTCCATCAAACGCGCGACCTCCGGCTCCGTAAAGGGGACAAAGCGCGCCGTGTGCGCGCTGCCGCCCTCCCGCTTGGCCACCTGGGCGTAGTAGTAGTTGCGGATGCTGTTGGGACGGCGGCCGGTCTCCCGCGCGATTCGCTCAAAGACCGCCTTGAGCGGCATGCCCTGCTGCTGTGCTTCATCGGCTGTCTCCCACAGTAAACGCGTTTCATCGCCCGACCAGCCGGAGCGCCGCGTGTTCGTCATCTCAGAGAGTCCTTCCAAAACCAATCCCCTCCTGATCGATTATCGGATTGGTAAAGAGTATGCGCGGGCCTCGGCTGCGATATACTCATGACCGGACAAAACAGAAATTTTGTACCCCGCTGATGAAGCGGCAAAAATCTTCCGGGCGGATTTGTGCCGGCCAAAAAATAATCTGATGTTCTCCTAAAACATGTTGCAACGGAGAATTCCGCGGGATATGATAGAAGATATTTTTACGGGGAGTGGCGAAAGTGGCGACAAAGTACGTTTTCATCACCGGCGGCGTGGTGTCTTCGCTGGGCAAGGGCATCACGGCGGCTTCCCTGGGGCGGCTGCTCAAGGCGCGGGGGTACTCGGTGGTCATCCAGAAGTTTGACCCCTACCTCAACGTCGATCCCGGCACCATGAATCCCTACCAGCACGGCGAGGTGTTTGTCACCGAAGATGGCGCGGAGACCGACCTCGATCTGGGCCATTATGAGCGATTCGTCGACGAAAACCTGACCCGTTTCAGTTCCGTCACCTCCGGTCAGGTGTACTTCTCGGTTCTGCGCCGCGAGCGCGAGGGTGGCTACAACGGCGGCACCGTTCAGGTCATCCCCCACATCACCAACGAAATCAAGGACAAAATTCACAGGGTGGCCGAGGGCAAGGACGTGGTCATCACCGAAATCGGCGGCACCGTCGGCGACATCGAGGGCCAGCCGTTCCTGGAGGCCATCCGCCAGTTCCAGTGGGAGGTTAACCCGGAGGACCGGCTGTTCATCCACGTCACCCTGATTCCCTACCTCAAGACCAGCCAGGAGCTCAAGACCAAGCCCACGCAGCACTCGGTCAAGCAGCTGCAGAGCCAGGGCATCCAGCCGGGCATGCTGGTGCTTCGGAGCGACTATCCGGTTCCCGCGGACATGCGCGCAAAGCTGGCGCTGTTTTGCAATCTGCCGGCCAAGTACATCATCCAGAACCTGGACGCGGAATCGCTCTACCAGGTACCGCTGATGCTGGAGCGCGAACAGTTTGCGGACAAGGTGTGCGAGGCGCTGCATATGGAGATCCGCAAGCCTCAGCTGGACGACTGGGTCGAGCTGGTGGAGCGCTTCCAGAAGCCCGAGCAGCAGGTGACCATCGCGCTCGTCGGCAAGTACATCCAGCTGCATGACGCGTACCTGTCCGTCGTTGAGGCGCTGGCCCACGGCGGCATCGCCCACCGCACCCGCGTCAAGATCAAGTGGGTGCTGGCCGACACACTGACCGGCCCGGAAGTGAACTTGAGCGAGGCCCTGGGCGACGCCGACGGCATCGTGGTGCCCGGCGGCTTCGGCACCCGCGGCATCGAGGGCAAACTGGCCGCCGCGCGCTACGCCCGAGAGAACAAGATCCCCTATCTGGGGCTGTGCTTGGGCATGCAGATCGCGGTGACGGAGCTTGCCAGAAACGTCGCCGGCTTGACCGACGCCAATTCCTCCGAGTTCGACAAGGACACGCCCTACCCGGTAATCGACATCATGGAAGATCAGCAGGGCCTGGAGCAGACCGGCGGCACCATGCGTCTGGGCCGGTACGACTGCCAGCTGACCGAGGGCACCAAGGCCCGGGAAGTCTACGGCAGGGAAATGATCGTGGAGCGCCACCGCCACCGCTATGAGTTCAACAACAAGTTCCTGCCCGAACTGGAAAAGGCGGGCCTGCGCGTGGCCGGCATCAATCCGGAGCGCAACCTTGTCGAGGTCGTGGAACTTGCGGATCATCCGTTCTTCATCGGCGTCCAGTTCCATCCGGAGCTGAAATCCCGCCCCAACCGGCCGCACCCGCTGTTCGCGGGCCTTGTGAAGGCCGCGCTGGACTACACCACGCAGAAGAAGGAGGCGCTGTAATGCGGGAGAAGATCATCGTCCTGGATTTCGGCGGCCAGTACAACCAGCTGATCGCGCGCCGCGTGCGCGAGATGGGCGTCTACTGCGAGATCCACCCGTTCAACGCGCCCTTTGAAAAGTGGGCGGATGAGGACCTTCGCGGCGTGATCCTGACCGGCGGCCCCAACAGCGTGTACGCGGAAGGCGCGCCGCGGCTGGGCCGGGAACTTTTGACGCTCAAAGTGCCGGTACTGGGCATTTGCTACGGCATGCAGGTGATCAACCACATGATGGGCGGCAGCGTCACCCACGCCTCCGTCAGCGAATACGGCCATACGGAACTCAAGGTGCTGGGCGGGCGGCTGCTTTCGGGCGTCAGCTCGGAGACCGTGGTGTTCATGAACCATACCGACTTCGTGGCTGAGGCGCCGGAGGGGTTTGCCGTGGAGGCGACCACCCACAACTGCCCGGTGGCCGCGTTTTCAAACGCCGGGGAAGGCCTCTATGCCGTGCAGTTCCACCCGGAGGTCAACCATACGATCGAGGGCCGCACGATCCTGAAGAACTTTGTTCTGGACATCTGCGGCTGCGCGGGCGACTACCGGGCTGAGGACCAGATTGATTCCATGCTTGCCCGCATCCGCGCCCAGGTGGGCGACGGCAAGGTGGTGGCGGGCCTGTCCGGCGGTGTGGATTCGTCGGTGGCCTGCGTGCTGGCCGACCGGGCGCTGAAAAAGGGCCAGCTGACCTGCGTGTTTGTGGATCACGGCCTTTTGCGCAAGGACGAGGCCAAGCAGGTCATGGCCACCTATCGGGAGCATCTGGGCCTGGACGTCGTCCATGTGGACGCCTCCGAGCGCTTTTTAAAGGCCCTGGCGGGCGTGACCGATCCGGAGACGAAGCGCAAAACCATCGGCGAGCTGTTTGTGCGCGTGTTTGAGGAAGAAGCCCGTAAAACGGGCGCGAAGTTCCTCCTGCAGGGCACCATCTACCCCGATCGCATCGAAAGCGGCATGGGCGGCTCGGCCACCATCAAGAGCCACCACAACGTGGGCGGCCTGCCCAAAGATTCTTTGTTCCAAAAGAGCGCCATCGTGGAACCGCTGGATGCGCTCTTCAAAGACGAGGTCCGCGCGGTGGGTACGCGGCTGGGCATCCCCCACGAAATGGTGTGGCGGCAGCCCTTCCCCGGCCCGGGCCTTGCGGTTCGTGTGATCGGCGACATCACCCGGGAGAAGCTGGATACCCTCCGGGAGTGCGACGCGATCTTTCTGGAAGAACTGGGGCGCGCCGGGCTGTCCGAGAAGATCTGGCAGTCGTTCGCGGTGTGGACGAACGTGCGCACCGTGGGCGTCATGGGCGACGGACGCACCTACGCCGGCTGCATCGCGCTGCGCGCGGTGGTGTCCGACGACGCGATGACCGTCGAAGCCGCCGAAATTCCCTATCCGGTTTTGAAGAAAATCACCCTGCGCATCATCGGCGAAGTGCCGGGGGTCAACCGCGTCGTGTACGATGTGACCTCCAAGCCGCCGGGAACCATTGAATGGGAATAAACTGAGGCGGAGAAACATCCATCGGATGTTTCTCCGCATGGAAACGAAGACGCTGCGCGGGCCTGAAATCCTTACGGATTTCCGGGCGGCCCGCTGACTCAATGGAAATGTTCGGCCCACCAGTTTTTGAACTGGTGGGCCGAACGCGTTCCCGGCGCGCATGTCGCCGGGAACGAATGGATGGGTCGGCGGGGACGCGTACCCTGAGAACGGATGGATGGATACGCGTGTAACCAGGTGGATAGCGTGGACACAGAGGGTCACGGATCGTTCATGAGCCCTTCCAGGTTTCCGTCTGCGATGTCCGGAAGATGCCGCCGGATCTTCTCAACCGGCCAGTCCCACCATTTCAGCCGTTCCAAGGCCTGAATGGTGTCCGGTTCGAACCGCCTGCGTTTTTCGCGAGCCGGTGCGCCGCCGACGATGGCGTATGGCGCCACGTCCTTCGTGACGATCGACCTAGCGCCGATGATCGCGCCGTTCCCGACCGTAACCCCCTGCAGGATCACGGCCTCATAGCCGATCCAGACGTCGTTCCCGATCACGATGTCCCCTTTGTTGTCCCAAGCCTCGGTCACACGCGCCCGGTCCAGGCCCCATTCCTCATAAAAGATGGGGAACGGATAGGTGGAAAGCGCGCGCATGGCGTGGTTCGCGCTGGTGAACAGGAACTTCGCGCCGCAGGCGATGGAGCAGAACCTGCCGATTACGAGCCGGTCACGGTTGACCGGGTAGTGGTAGAGCACGTTGTTTTTTTCAAACATCGCCGGATCGCGGACAAAATCGTTGTAAAAGGTGTACTCCCCGACGACGATGTTGGGGGCCTGAACCACGTTTTTCAGATAGACCGTCTCACGGTCGCCGCGCGGATATATGGATGTTGCCGGAATGGTCATAGGCGTTCTCCCTGCTTTCCTGAAGATTTTGGCTGGCCATTCCGGCACCCGCAATGCAGCGTTTCATGGATTCACCACCCGTCTGCGCTTTCTTGCATTCATTATAAACCGCTCCGGGGTAAAAATAAAGCGCCGGGAGGCAATGTGTTTTTTTGTGAACCGTGGATGACGCGGCGCCATAAACGTGTTAGAATGGAATGGTTACATGGAAGTTCGCGTAGCCGCTGAGATATGGGAGAGGATGTCGTCCGATGGTGGAGAACTATCTTGCGATGGACGCGTTGAACGTCCTTGCTTTGCTGATCCTCTCCTGCATGATTCTGCAAAACGACGGCATCGATAAGGATCAGAAACGCAACCATCTGTGGGCCAACCTGTCGACCGCGGCCGTTGTGATGGCCGATGTGGGAACGGTGCTGTTTGAAGGCGCGGTCGTCGATTCGCGCCTGATGTACATATTCTGCAATGCCATCGGCTTTGCCCTGACCCCGGTGATTCCCATCCTGCTGGCATCCGTTTTCGGCTTTGAAAAGGTGCGCTATCTGGCGCTGATCCTCCTCCCCGGTTACCTGAACGCGCTCTTTTCGCTGCTCTCCCCATTTTTCGGGTTGATTTTTATTGTTTCATCCTCCGGCGCGTATCAGAGGGGCAGCCTGTTCGCCTTCTTTATTGCCGCCTATGTCTGGGGCGCGCTGGTATGCTTCAAGGAGATTCTGGACACGGGCAAGCGCTACCGGTACCATCTCCAGGCCAAGCTGCTCGCCGTGTTTGTATTCTTTCTACTGGGGACGACCATCCAAATCGTGCTGCCCAAGGTGCACACCACCTGGACCTGCGTTACGCTGGCGCTGGCGCTGCACTACGGTTTTGTATGCGAACTGAGCAACACGCTGGACCCGCTGACGAAGCTGTACAACCGCAAGGCCTACGACAGCGAGCTTGAACGGCTAAGTAAGCGGAAGCGCTTTGCCGTCATCGTGATGGATGTAGACAACTTCAAGCAGGTCAACGACCGGTTCGGACACCCCTGCGGGGATCAGTGCCTGACCAGACTCGCGTCAATGGTAAAAGCGAGCTTTTACCGGATCGGCACCAGCTACCGGATCGGTGGCGACGAATTCTGTGTGCTCTGCAAAACCGCGGATGAAGAAAAGGTGTCCGCCGCGATCAAGCTGCTGATGCGTAAGATCGAAGCCTCCCGCGCGGTGAATCCCCTGCTGCCGCGGCTCTCCTACGGCTGGCAGATCTACGGCGGACGGGGAGAGAGCGTCAGCCAGGTCGTTCAGGCGGCCGACCGGCAGATGTACCAGAACAAGGCCCTGCACAAGTCGGCAGACTCGGTCACGCCGCCCGAGCGCGACGGGTAAAAGCGTTCCTGAACCGGACGCTTTCCCTTCGAAAACCTGGCGCGCACGGCGCGTCCGGGGAGCCATCCGTTCTCAAAGTTACGCGCGAACGGTACGCGCGGCATTTACGATAGTATCCATCTGCGCAGCCGGGAGATGAACGTATGCTGTTCAAGGAATTTGGCGACCCGGGCCGGCCGGTGATCGTGCTCATACACGGGGGCGGGCTGTCCTGGTGGTCTTTGGAAGACGTGATCGGGCAGCTCGCCGGGAAGTACCGGATCGTCGCGCCGATCATCGACGGCCATGGCGAAGACGGAGACGAGACGTTTCAGAGCATTGAAGATTCGGCGGAGAAGCTGATCGGCTACGTCGACAGGACGTGCGGAGGCCGTGTGTTCGCGCTGGCAGGGCTTTCGCTGGGTGCGCAGATCGCGGTGGAGGCACTGTCCGTCCGGCACAGCATCGCCCAGTTCGCGGTCCTGGAAAGCGCGCTGGTCTGCCCGATGAAGGCGGTGACGCAGTTGGCGGTCCCGGCGTACAAGCTCCTGTACGGCCTGGCCCGGCGCCGTTGGTTTGCCGGGGCGCAGGCGAAGGCGCTGGGCCTTCCGGAGGGCATGTTCGAGCGGTACTACGAGGACAGCCTGCGCCTGACCCGGCAGACGCTGACCAATATCGCGCTCAGCAACGGCCGTTACGCGTTGAAGCCCACCGTTTCCGGCACGAAGGCCAGGACGCTGATCCTTGTGGGCGGGGAGGAAATCGGCGAAATGCAGGCTTCCGCACGGAAGCTTCTGGAGACGATTCGCGGCAGTTCTCTGCACGTGGCCAGCGGCATGAAGCACGGAGAACTCAGTTTGCGGCATCCGCAGGAATACTGCGCGCTGCTGGAGGAGCACTTCTCCCCCGGCCAGATATAGGGGGGTTCGCACATCGGCGCCCTTTAGCATCGCGATACAAGCGAGGCCCGCGAATTTTCGCGGACCTCGCTTTGTTTTGGGTTTATTCGCTTGTCTACCCGATCAGTTCCGAATACTTGTGAATATAGGGCGCCGGGTTGAACTTGCCGTCCGGCCCGTTGGGCGAATAGCGGGTGATGATGGAAGTTACTGAGTCGGCCACGCCTTCGTCGCGCACTTCCGTATCGCCTTCCATGTGGTGGATGGCCGCCTCTGCGGGCACAGGTTGCCAGTTGTTGCTCTGGCGCTCGTACTTCCCGCTCTTCTTGTTCCACACATAGCACGCTTGGCTGGTGGTGTAGAGCGGGTAAATGCGAATCTGACTACCGTTCGACGTGGTTTCGGCGAAGCCGCCGGAGACGTCAAAGTCGATCTGTACCGCGTAGGAATAGGGCGTGGAGGCGCCGCCGGTCACAAAGTTGCCCAGGTCGTAGAGGATGTACTTGCCTTTATAGAACTCAATGCCGCTGACCTCGTGCCGGTGGTGGCCGATGACCAGATCCGCGCCGGCGTCGATCGCCTTGCGGGCGTAGTTCTTCATGGTGGCGCTGACCGGGCGCACATACTCGTTCTGTCCGGTCCAGTGGATGGTGAGCACCAGCATGTCGAGCTTGTTGTCGCTCTTGACCTTGCGGACGCGGCGTTCCACCATCGACAGCGGCATCTGACCCGCCTGGAAGCTGTAGAAGCCAATTTTCTTGTCGCCCACGGTCTTGACGGGCACATAGTTTGCGCCGTTGTAGCGGTTGTAACCGACGGGCTCGGCGCTGCTGTACTTCTTCACGTTCGTGGCGGTGTTGGTGAAGCTGGACATGCCGAAGTCCGCGGTGTGGTTGTTGGCGATGTTGGCGATGTCAATGCCCGCTTCCCCCAGCGCCTGCGCGTTCGACGGGCTGCCCCGGAACAGGAACTTGCGGTCAGTCGTCGTGCCCGAGCCGCCCTTGGTGGTCAAGCAGACCTCAAGGTTGACGATGGACAGGTTGGTGCGCCCATCCGTGCCGTTGGCGAAGAGATTGGCGACCTTGGCAAAGGGGTAGAGGGCGCCGTTGCTCTTGATCAGGCTCTGGTAGCGATCCTGCGTCGAGCGGGCGGTGATGACGCCGTTTCCCTTGCGGGGGTCGCCGCCCAGCACGCAGTCGCCGCCGGCGGTGATGGTGATCCGGGCGGGGCTGGCTTCCCGCACGTAGATCTGGCAGCTGGCGGTTTTTGCATACTTGCCGGTGTCCACGGAGGCGGTGATCTTCACAATGCCCGACTTGGACTGGGCGGTCACCTTGCCGTCACTCTCCACTTTGGCAATCGAGGAGTCCGCGGAGGACCATTTGACGGTCTCATAGGAGGGGAGCTTGCCGCTGATGGCCGACGTGACGACCGTGGTCAGATCGATGCTCTCGCCCTGGCCCAGGTAGCGGGAGCTGATGGGGCTACCCTGATAGCGCAGCGCGATGGACTTGACCCGGACGGGCTTGATGGTAAACGTGCAGGAATCGGACGCGTTGACCGTCCCGGCGGCATAGGTGGCGATGATGCGCACGGTGCCCTCGGTATTGAAGGTCACAAGTCCGGCGGAATCCACCGTGGCCACGCCGGCATCGCTGCTGGACCAGGTGTAGCTCAACTGGTCGCCCGCAACCGACGGGTTGAACGTGGGCGCGCTCATCTGGTAGGTTGGCTGGGACTTTGTCAGGTATACCGTTTTGGTGGCTGGCGAAACGCTGATGGACTTCACGTTCACCTGAGCGATCCGGATCGTGCAGGTGGCCGTCCGGCCCTGGGAGGTGGTGGCGGTGATGACCACCAGGTCCAGCGGATACGACTCGCCGGCGATCAACGGGCGAACGGTCACAAGCGCCTTGCGGGTGGAGGCGTCCGCCTGCACCTTGATCAGTGATTCATTGCTGGAAGTCCAGAGAATGGAATTCTTGTCTGACGCGCCCGAGGGCGTCACGGTGACCGCCAGTGTGAACCGGGTACCCCAGTCCATGGTCATCGTGCGGCGGCTCATGGTGATGCGCGTGGCGGTTTTCGCCTGAGCAACCGACGCCATGCCCAGTGCCAGCGACAAAACGAGCATCAGGGTCAGGAATGTTCGAAGACTTCTTTTCACCGGACTGCCTCCCTTAAATCATCAATGCGTGAACGTGATGGGATACTTCGAAAAGTCGCTGGGGGAGTGGCTCTCAATGATGGATTTCACCCTGTCGATGTCCTCTGAATCGGTGTAGGGCATCGGCTGCGCGTCGTTGACCAGCGCTTTGGGCGACGAGGTGATCGCGCAGGGGATGATGGTGATGGCGGCCGGCTCGATGAAGCCATCCGACCAGATGTTGAACTTCTGCTGGTAGATCATGCTGTCATAGTCGTATTTGCCGCGCGGGTTGGAGGGGCCGAACTTGTTGAGCGGGTTGGCTGCGATGGTCACAAAGTTGCCCATGTCGTAGACGATGTACTTGCCCTTGTAGCGCTCGACGCCGTTGAGCCGATGGGTGTGCGCGCCCAGCACCAGATCCGCCCCGGCGTTGATGGCCGCGTAGGCGATGCTCCGCTGACGGCCGGTGGGCTGGGCATATTTGAATTCGGTCACATCCGTCCAGTGGAACATGACCACCACCAGATCGCTCCGTTTTGAGGCCCTCTGAATCTGCGTGCGCATGGAACCCATCATAACCGTCTTGGACACGAAGCCCAGAAACGCCACCCTGACGCCGTTTTCCGATTTGATGTAGCAGGTCATGCCGTTGCCGTAGTACTTGACGCTCTTTTTGTCCAGCGCGCGCATGGTGCCCTTGTAGCCGTCCTCGCCCACGTCGTAGGTATGGTTGTTGGCCAGGTTGACCGCGTCAATACCATGAGCCTTGAGCATTATCTGAGCGTATGATGGGTCTCCCTGGAAGACGAAGGGCTTGCGATCGTCCCGGGTGTCCTTCAGGGTCAGCGTCCCCTCCAGGTTGAGGGTGGAGATGTTGTTTTCGCCCGCAAAATAATCGTGAACGCGGGTGAAAACGGTTCCATCCCCGCTGACGCCATTGTCTCCAGCCAGGAATATAACATTTTTGAACAGCTGGAAGGAGCGCGGGTTGGCCGCATACCGGCTCGACCGCTGGTCGCCGCCCAGCACCGTGTCGCCCGCGGAAGTGATGGTCACCGTGCGGTAGTCGCTGCCGCCCCGGACGCGGATGGTTACGGAAGCTTTGATCTTTGAATTGGCAACGCTTGTGACGTTGACGCGCGTAATGCCGCCCGCGACCGCCGTCACAAGGCCGGTATCGTCTACGGTGGCGACCAGAGGATCGTCGCTGGTCCAGCCGATGCCGCGGTCCGCCGCGTAGGCGGGCGATACGTTCGCCTTGAGCTGCGCGGTCGCGCCTACATCCAGCACCACGGCCGCGTCGTCCGGCGTCGAGATCGAAACCGACTTGATGGCCTTCGAACTGACGGTGACGGTGCACTTGCCCGTCTTGCCGCCCGCCGTGGCGGTGATGACGGTGGTGCCGGTGGTGAGCGGCTTTAAAATGCCGGAGGACGGGTCGATTTCGGCGACCAGCTTGTTGACGCTGTCATAGGTCACGGTGGTATCCGCCGCCGTGGAGGGCGAAACCGTCACCAATTTGCTCAGGTTGATTTCCGCGGGATCTTCTTTATAAACCGTGATCTTCGACTTGGAGAATTTCACGGAGGTGACCGTAAGGTCCTTGACCGTCACGATGCAGGACTGCCTGCGGCCGGTGTCCGTGACCGCCAGAATCGTGACCTTACCCAGGGCGTGCGCAGTCACCTTCACGCTCTTGCCGCTGGCGGTGCTGACCATCCCAACCGGGTCAAAGCTGAGCACACTGGGATCAGAGGTGGTCCAGCTCACCGTTTTGTAGGTGGCGCTGGAGGGCTTGATGTTGGCCGACAGCGTATACTCCCGCCCGGGTGCCAGGCTGAGCGATTTGGGGGAGATCGTGAAGGAGGTAATCTTCACGGTCCGGACCGTCACCTGGCACTTGGCCAGCGTCAGCCCGCTGCGCGTACCCATAAGGCTGATCGTCGCGCGGCCGTTTTTGACGGCGGTGACGGTGGTGGGGGCAAGGCCGTCCTCGCCGGTGATGGTGGCCACTCCGACGTTGGAAGTTTTCCAAAAAAGCGGCTCGTCCATTCCGGCCGGGAACACGTTGATCTTTGAAAGCACAAACGAATCACCGGGCGCGAGTGTCTTGCTGAGCGCGTCAATGGACGCCACCGTCGCGTTCACCGGCACCGCTTCCGCCAGCACGGTGGGAGTCAACACAAAAAGGGCCAGCACCAACAGCGCCAGACCTGTCAACAGCCGTTTGCCACTCAAGAACAGATCACCTCATTTACAATTCCTACCAATATTATAGACCATGCGCGGGGAACTGTCAATCCGGGAGCGGCCACGGCCAGGGCGTCAAAGCGCGATTTCCTTAATAAAAAGGACCATAGGAATTCGAAAAAGTGTAAAGTTCTTGCATAAAACGTCACGCCATGCGATAATCATCGCAGGGATTCGCAGCCCCGTATAACCCCGCGGGGCAACTTGCGAACGAGAGGCCCCACAAGGAGGAATACTATGAATTTTCGGCGGCTTTTCGCGCTTTTTTTCGTGCCGATCCTTATGCTTCCGCTCGGCGGCGCCGCTACGGAGGAAGGCAGGAAACTTCCGTCAACTTCTTCGACGCGCTGTTTTCAAAGCTTTCGGACCTGCTCGGCGCGAACCTGACGATTTCGGGCGAGTAGGTCTTCAGAGTTCCAACTTTTTCCAAAGTTTATGTTGTCATCGGCGGACTGAGTGTTTATACTATGGATATTCTTAACGTCCGGTTTTTCAAAGGATACACAACATAAAATACGGGAGGGATACGGGTGACGAAGCTTCTGGAGATCGAGGGAATTGGCGAGACCTACGCGGCAAAGCTGGAGGCGGCTGGAATCGGCTCGGTGGAGGCGCTGCTGGAAGCCTGCGCAACGCCCAAGGGCCGGGATTCGGTTTCGGAGAAGACGGGCATTTCTGAAAAGTTGATTCTGGAGTGGGCCAACCACGCAGACCTGTTCCGCATCGACGGTATCGGCAGCGAGTATGCGGACCTACTGGAGGAGGCGGGCGTGGACACGGTGCCCGAGCTCGCCCAGCGCAACGCCGCCCACCTGCATGCGAAGATGAAGGAGATCAACGAGGCCAAGGAACTGGTTCGCCGCCTGCCCAGCGAAAAGCAGGTGGAGGGCTGGATCGAGCAGGCCAAGGCGCTGCCCCGGGCGCTGAGCTACTGACCGGAGAAGACGCGCGGACCGCGGTATGGAACGTAATCCCCCGCCGGATGTATCCCGGCGGGGGATTACGTAGCAAGGCTATGACAGGTGCCGCCGCCACACTATAACACGAATGCTTAGCATTACTATTTCGGGCTGTCCCTTGGCGTTTACCGCCCAGAGACAGCCCTTTGGATTCTGCCCGTTACTCGTCCACCCGGATCGCCCGGCCTTCCTTGGCGGACCTGGCGGCGGCGAAGATGGCCCGCATGGCCTTGATGGCCTCGCTCCCCTCCGCGAGGGAGGGCTTGCCGGTCAGGATGCTCTCCACAAAGGCGTCGATAACGCCGGTGGAGCGGCGGCAGCCGGCGGTCTGCTCCTCGTTGGTGGTGATGTGGTCCAGCTCGAAGCGCTCGATGGTGCCGTCCCGCCGTTCGAGGATCAGCGACTGGCGCGGGTCGTCGTAGGCGCGCAGTACGCCCTTCGTGCCGTAGATGCGGGTGGAGTTGTCCTCCTGCCCGTAGAATGTCCAGCTGGCGCGAAGCAGGCCCATGCCGCCCTTTTTGAGCCGCATGACGCACACGGCGTTGTCGTCCACGGAGACGGGCTGGCCGTCGGAGGCCTTTTTGTCCAGCGTGCCGATGAAGGCGCTGGATTCGATGATCTCGTCCCCGGTCAGGTAGTGGATCAGGTCTGCCTTGTGGATGCCAAGGTCGGCCAGCGCGCCCAGAACGGCCTTGTTCTTGTCAAAAAACCAGCTGTTGGCGGTGCCGGTCCAGATTTCGGGGCCGGAATGGCCGAAGGTGGTCAGGAAGGTGAGCACGTCGCCGATCTCGCCCGCCTCGATCATCTCCCGCGCCTTCTGGTGGGCGGGGGCGTAGCGCTGGTTGTGGCCGATCATCAGGTGCTTGCCGCTCTCCCGGGCGGCGGCGACCATTGCCTCGCAGTCCGCGAGGGTGGTGGCCATGGGCTTTTCGCACAGCACGTGCTTTCCGGCCTTCAGCGCCTTCACGGTGAGGTCGGCGTGGAAGACGTTGGCCACGCATACGCTGCCCGC
>CALGYL010000095.1 GCA_937934775.1 uncultured Clostridia bacterium | reverse complement strand
ATCCGGCAGGATTTTAGGCGCACGAAGCGCTTCTTCCATCGCATCAAAAAACCATGCGGGTTTTTTGATGCAATGAACCGGCGCGGACGAATCTGCGCCGGTTCATTGCTATCAAGGAGATCTGGGGTTACACGCCCATGCGAAGCTCGCGCAGCTTCTCGTTCTGGGTCTGGTTGGTCGTGCGCACATGGCCCGGAAGCGGCAGGATACGGGCGTCGATGGCGTCCAGGATCCAGGAAGCCTGCGGGAAGAAAGCGTTTTCAAGCTCATGGGCCGGGGTGATCCAGTTCTTGGCCGCCACCACCACCGGCGGCGCGTCCAGAAGGTCAAAGCCCAGTTCCGTCACGTTGCGGGCAACTTCGCTGGCGTAGGAACCGCGCTCGCACGCATCGGTGACGACGACCAACCGACCGGTCTTCTTGAGGGATTCCAGCACCACCGAGTAGTCGAAAGGCACCAGCGAACGGGCGTCGATGACCTCAGCGGTGAGGTTGTATTTCTCTTTAAGGGTCTTCGCGGCTTCCATCGCGCGATAGAGCACCGCGCCGAAGGTCAGGATGGTAACGTCGTCACCCTTCAGCTTGACATCGGGCTTGCCCAGCTCGATCTCATAGTATTCGCTGGGCACGCCGCCCTCATGGAACATCTCGCCCACGTCATAGATACGTTGGCTCTCAAAGAACACCACCGGGTCCGTTCCAGCCAGCGCCGCGGCCATCATGCCCTTGGCGTCGTATGGAGTCGCGGGGAAGACGACCTTGAGGCCCGGGATGTGGGCGGTCAGCGCCGTCCAGTCCTGAGAGTGCTGCGCGCCGTATTTGGAGCCCACCGACACGCGCAGAACCAGCGGCATCTTGATGACGTCCGCGGACATGGCCTGCCACTTGGACATCTGGTTGAACACTTCGTCGCCTGCGCGGCCCAAGAAGTCGCAATACATCAGTTCAACCAGCGCGCGTCCGCCCGCCATCGCATAGCCGACGCCCGTGCCGACGATCGCGGCTTCGGAGATGGGGGAGTTGAACAGGCGGTGATAGGGGAGCGCCTCGGTCAGTCCGCGGTATACCGCAAAAGCGCCGCCCCAGTCGCGCACATCTTCGCCATAGGAGACCAGCGTCGGATCCTTGTAGAACCGGTCGATGATTGCCTCAAAAAGACCGTCGCGCAGCTGATAGAGCTTGTTCTTGGAGACTGGTTTGCCATCCTTCATGTAAAAGCGTTCCTTGCCCGCGATGGCCTTGACCCTGGGGTTTTCCTCCATCGGCAGCAGAACGTCAGGCTTCGCGGTGTCAAAGGACTCCACATGGCCGTTGGAGAACATGAGGCGGCTGATGCACTCCGGATCCTTCTGCGCATCCATCCGGGGCGAAACGACTTCATCAATGGACAGCTTGAAGTTGCCCAGGATCGCGGCGTTGACCGATTCGTGAATCTTGTCGCATTCCTCGCCGGTGGCGACACCCGCATCGATCAGCTGCTGACGATAGACCACGATCGGATCGACGGCTTCCCACGCGGCGATTTCTTCCTTGGTGCGGTAGGAGGAAGAGTCCGACGGGCTGTGGCCGGCGAAGCGATAGGTGAGCACGTCCAGAAGGACGGGGCCCTTGCCTTCCTTCAGCAACTGCTTCTTGCGTCCGTAAGCTTCGATGACGGCCAGCGGATTGAAGCCGTCCACGCGCTCGGCATGCATCTGCGTGGGGGAGAAGCCCGCGCCCAGCCTGGCCAAGACGTCGTAGCCCATCGTCTCGCCGACGGTCTGGCCGCCCATGCCGTAGTTGTTGTTGAAGATGTTGAACAGGACCGGCAGGCCCGCCTTCATGTCACCATCCCACAACTGCGTGAACTGACCCATGGATGCGAAGTTGAGCGCCTCCAGAACCGGGCCGCAGCCGAGGGAGCCGTCGCCGATGTTGGCAACGACGATGCCACTCTTGCGGTTGACCTTTTTATACAGCGCCGCGCCCGCCGCGATGGTGCCCGAGCCGCCGACGATGGCGTTGTTCGGGAAGATGCCAAAGGGCGTGAAGAAAGTGTGCATGGAGCCGCCCAACCCGCGGTTGAAGCCGGTGGTGCGGGCAAAAATCTCCGCCATCGCGCCATAGAGCAGGAAATCTATGGCCAGCTCCTTGACGGATGCGTGCTTGCCATTGTCCACGGCCTTGAGGATATCGCCGCCGAAGAATTCCTTCATGATCTTCATGAGCGCTTCGTCGGACAGCTTTTCGATGGCCGACAGACCCTTGGCCAGTATTTCGCCGTGGCTGCGATGGGAACCGAAGATATAGTCGTTTTCGTCCAGATGGAACGCCATGCCCACTGCGGAGGCCTCCTGGCCCATCGAAAGGTGCGCCGGGCCGGGGTGATTGTAGGCGATGCCCTTGTATTCGCCGGTGGTTTTGATCAGGTTGAGCATCGTCTCGAACTCGCGAAGCATCAGCATGTCGCGGTAGATGTCGGTCAGCTGACGATTAGTCAGGTGACCCACCTCGTCTTTGACGGCCTTCTGATAGGTGTTGACCGGAATATCCTCAAAGTGCACGGTGCCGGGCTTACGAAGCACCGACGGGTCGACGAACAGTTGCTTGGACATGTGGGTTCACTCCTTCGGTATTCTTAACTAGTCGTCGAATTCCCAGACGACCTCGCGGATGATCTCGGAGACGGTGGGGTGGGGGAAGATGATTTCCTTGGCGTCGTGGACGCGCAGCTCGCCTTCGATCATCGCAGCCGCGCCCCAGATGATTTCGGAGGAATAGCTGCCGATCATGTGTACGCCGATGACGTTCCGGTGTGTTTTGTGCACCAACACCTTGCACAGTCCGTCTTCGCCCTCGTTTTCGGCAACGAAGCGGCCCGCGTAGCGCATGGACAGCTTTTTAACCTCGTAGGGGATTCCGGCATCCTTGGCGGCTTCTTCGGTGTAGCCGACGCAGGCGACTTCCGGCTTGGTGTAGATGACGGCGGGGTTGGCATGGTAGCGCATGACGTCCTTTTTGCCCATTATGGTGTTCACGGCGACTTCGCTCTCGCGGTAGGCTGTGTGGGCCAGCATCTGGATGCCGTTCACGTCGCCCGCGGCGAAGACACCTTCCACATTGGTGCGGCCCTGCGCATCTGTGACGATGCCGACACGGCTTGTCTCCACCCCCAGCTTCTCTAGGCCGAGTCCCGCAAGGTTCGCCCGGCGTCCGATGGCGCACAGGGCTTTGTCGCAGGCGAGTTCGATGGGCTTGCCTTCCGACTCACACAGTACGCTGCCCGCTGTCAGGCCCGTCACCTTGGTGCCCAGAAGGAACTTGACGCCCTTCTTCTGGTATTCCTTCAGGAGAATGGAGCGGATTTCGCCATCGGTGGGACCGGCAATGTGGTCCAGCATCTCGACGACGGTGACTTCGCTCCCTGCGGTTGCATAGTAGGCGGCCATTTCCAGGCCGATTACGCCGCCGCCGATGATGACCAGTGCCTTCGGCACTTCCGGCAGTTCCAGCACTTCGCGGTTGGTGATCGCATAACCAGAAGCAACCGCCTCTTTGAGGCCCGGGATCGGCGGGATAACCGGCGAGGAACCAGCGGCGATCAGCAGCTTTTTCGCCTCGTAGGTTTGGCCGCCTGCTTCGACGGCGTAGCCACCCGCGACGCGTCCGGTGATGTGGGCTTCCGCCTTGACGACGGTGACGCCTGCGCCTTTGAGCTTTGCGCCTACGCCCGCGACCAACACCTTCACAACCTTGCCGCGGCGCGCAACGACCGCCTTGTGGTCCAGCGTCGCATCGGTCACCTTCACGCCGTATTTATCGGCGTGCTTGGCGGTTTCGTACACCTTGGCGGAGTACAGTAGCGCCTTGGACGGAATGCAGCCTTCGTTCAGGCAAACGCCGCCCAGCGAATTCTTTTCAAACAGGCAGACCTGAAGCCCTGCGTGGGCGGCGCGTTCCGCGCCGAGATACCCGGCCGGGCCACCGCCGATGACGATCAAATCGAACATATCTCTATCCTTTCGCGAGCAGCAGCAGGAAGTTTTCCAGGTTGAACTTGAGGTCGGCCAGGAATTTGGAGGCGGGCATGCCGTCGATCGCGCGGTGATCGTAGGTCAGCGAAAGACCCATGGCCGGGAAAACCTCGATTTTGCCGTTCACTTCGCGCACGCGCTGAATGATGGCGTCGACACCCAGGATGCCCGTTTGCGGCGGATTGATGATGGGCGTAAAGCTCTCGATGCCCAGCGCGCCCAGATTCGAAACCGTGAACGAGCCGCCGCGCAGAAGATCCGGGTTGATGGTGCCCGTCCTGCAGGCCTTGGCCAATTCCTTGACAGACTCGGAAATCTGCTTGAGGCTCATCTTGTCCGCGCCGTTGATCACCGGCACCATCAGGCCGCGCTCGGTATCGCAGGCGAAGCCCAGGTTGACGCCGCTGAAATAGCGCATGGTGGCGCCGTCGAGCAGATTGGCGTTGAGTGCCCGGTGTTCGGGTTTCGTCAGCGTCCGTGCCACCGCGTACAGGATCATGTCGCCCAGCGAGACGCCGGATAGGCCGGCCGCTTCTCCCTGTTCCTTGTAGATCTTGCGGAGGGACTGAATCTGCGTACAGTCGAAAGTCAGCGTATGGGTCAGCTGCGCCATCGAGGACAGCGATTGCATCATGGCCTTGGCAATCACCTTGCGCATGTTGGACAGCGGTTCGTCGGTGAAGGCTGCGGCAGCCGCGCTCGCCGTGGCTGCTGCCGGGGCTTCGGCGGTCTTGGGCGCAGCGGGTGCCGCGGCCAACGGTGCTTCCAGGTCCTTGAGCGACACGCGGCCGCCGAGGCCCGTGCCGGTCACGCCGCCCGCATACGCGGCACTTGCGGCGGGGGTGACGACTTTCCCGGCATCCAGCAGTGCCTGGACATCCCGGGCGATCACACGGCCCTCCGGGCCGGTGGCGGAGACCTTCGAAAGGTCCGCAAAGTGAGATTCGGCCAGCGCCTTGGCGCGGGGGCTGATCCTGAGGTCGCCGCTGACGACGGTTGCCGCCGCTGGAGCTTCCTGCGTGGCTTCCGCGGGGGGTAAAGGCGCTTCCGCGGCTTTCGCGGGCGCTTCCGTCGCTGGAGCGGCGCTTTCGCCCTTAGGGTCAAACTGCGCGAAATCTTCACCCGGATTACCGATGACACAAACGTTGGTCAGGCAGGGCACATCGTCGCCCTCGTGAAAAAAGGCCGCAAGCAGCGTGCCGGTAACTTTGGCACTCTCTTCAAATGCGGCCTTGTCGGTCTCGTATGAAAACAGAACATCTCCGACGCTAATTTTGTCCCCCGGGTGTTTGAGCCACTTTGTGATGATGCAGCTCTCCACGGACTGTCCCTGCCGGGGCATGATGATGGCTACCGCCATTGCGCATCCTCCTAAGAATAGGATTTCTGAAGTCAGTTTAACAGTCCGGACCACAAGATTCAATCTTGGCACAAACTCTTATCCTCAAATTAAACGAAGTTAACAATTCGGGGAGAAAGATTTTGCGGCGACTTGTCAAAATACAGTTTTCGGCGTATAATGAAAAGATCAGATTCCGGCGAAGAGAGGCGACTTCGCATGGCCGTGCGCAATTCCGCCAAGGGTCTCGTGCTCGACGGCGACAAGATACTGCTCAACAAATGCCGCTCCCGGCTGGGGGCGTATTACGCATTGCCCGGCGGAGGTCAGCATACCGGCGAAACGCTGCCCGAAGCGCTGATGCGCGAACTGAAAGAAGAAACCGGCATCTCGGTCAAGCCCGTCCGGATGGCGGGCGTGTATGAGCAGATCACCGCCGGGCGGGATTCGGGCTCCGACCACAAAATGTATTTCATCTTCCTGTGCGAACTGACCGCCGAAAAGCGCGTCCTCCCAACCGAGCGGGATGCTTACCAGGTGGACAGCGAATGGATGACTTTAAGCGAGGCGGAAAAATGCCGGTTGTTTCCCCGCGCGGTGCGGGACAACCTCCGGCGTATGATTGAATCCGAACATACGCTCTACCTGGGTTCCGAACGGAAGAAATAGGGCGGGGGAAATCGCATGCATTTTCGTGCCGCCTGCATTCAGGCAAGGGATGCGCGCCCGCTGGTGGAATTTTATAAAACGGTATTCGGACACGATCCGGAAGTGGACGGCGGCGTCGACTTCCGGTTTGTTCATGAGCAGCTGACGATCTTTCAGATGGGTGAGAGAAAAGGG
>CALGYL010000094.1 GCA_937934775.1 uncultured Clostridia bacterium | reverse complement strand
GCTGACCAAAGGTATTGTTTGATCCGCCAGTGCGCGCACTGGGGGATCAAACATGTTTCCGGCGCACAAGCCGCCGAAAACGAATCCATGGAAAGACGGGGCACGAACCGGCAAAGGCCTCGCGGCGCGCGCGCGAACCTTTTCATACTGAATGAAAGTAGAGGAAACAATCCCGCCTGTCAGCGAGTCATCCAGGAATTTGTGAGAAATTCAGGCTCGCGCAGCTTTTCTTCCTTCGCGGCCAAAATCCGCCCGGTGGATTCCTGCCGCCCTAAAACAGCATTCCCTCCGTCTTTTCGAACACCGCGCTGGCCGCGCCGAGGAGCGCCGCGTCGTTGCCGAGCATTGCGGCCTCTACGCGCAGACCTTTGTTGAACGACGGAATCACCAGCACATCAAGCTGCGCGCGCACCCGGTTCAGGAGATATTCCCCTTGCTCCGACACGCCGCCGCCGATCAGGACCACATCCGGGTTGAAAACATGGGTCAATGAGGCAATGCCCACGGACAGGTCATACACCCATTCGTCCAGCAGCTTCAGCGCCACCCCGTCGCCCGAACGGCAGCATTCAAACAGCGCGCGCACGTTGTCCAGGGCCGGGTGCCCCTCCGGAAGCGTCAGCGTCCTGCGCCGAAGTGCGCCGGTGGAGGCGTACTGCTCCAGACACCCGTTCTGCCCGCAGGTGCACGGAAGGCCGCCGGGGTAGAGCACGATGTGGCCGAATTCGCCCGCGCCGCCGCTCGCGCCGGTGATCAGCTGTCCGCGGGCGATGGCCGCGCCACCCACGCCGGTGCCCAACGCCAGCATCACCAGCATCCGGCAGCCCGCGGCCGCGCCCATCCAGCGCTCGCCCAGCGCCGCGGCATTGACGTCGTTCTCCACATAGCAGGGCAACCCGGTGCTCTGCCGCACCCGCCGGGCGACCGGCATGCCACTCCAACCGGGCAGATTGCCGCCCGCGAACTCGATCGAGCCGTGATCGGCCGAAATCAGCCCCGGCGAGGACAGCGCCACCGCCGCCGCGCCGGAATGGCCCGCCGTCAAACGATGGATCTGGTCCAGGATGCGCCCCATCAGGGCCTCGCCGCCCTCCTGGGCCTTCGTTTCAAAGCTGCCCGTATCAAACAGCTGCCCCCCCTTCGAAACCACGCCGTACTTGACCAGCGTTCCGCCCACATCCAGCGCGATGACCCAGTCCATATCGACTCCGTCCTTCCAATTTACGGATCGCCCGATCCGAATTCGTTTTCTTTCGCACCGCAAGCGCGGCCCCTCAAGGTTCGCCCGCATTTTGTAAATTGATTATAGCATGATGGTGCCTTGCTTGCCAAGACGGACGAAATCTGGTATACTGTCGTGGATTATGAATACTTCCAAGGAGGGTGCGATATGGCCGAATATATTGTCGCGGTGGACGCGATGGGCGGCGACAACGCGCCCGAAGAGATCGTCAAAGGCTGCCGGATGGCGGTGGAACAGATGGCGGATGTGCGCATCCTGCTCACCGGCAAACCGGAGATCATAGAGCCTCTTCTCAATGGCGCAAGCCGCATTGAACTGGTCCCGGCCTCCGAGGTCATCGATCCCCACGAAGCGCCGCTCCTGGCGGTGCGCAAAAAGACCGATTCTTCGATGGTGAAGGCCGCGCTGCTGGTCAAGGAGGGCAAGGCCCAGGCGATGGTTTCGGCCGGTTCCACCGGCGCGATCCTGGCCTGCGGCATCTTTCGGATCGGCCGGATACAGGGCATCGACCGCCCCGCGCTGGCCCCGGTGCTGCCCGGACGGAAAAGACCGTTTCTCCTGATTGACAGCGGCGCCAACGTGGACTGCCAGCCGGAATATCTCCGGCAGTTCGGCCTGATGGGCAGCGTATACATGGAAAAGGTGCTGGGCGTCAAGGAACCCTCCGTCCGGCTGGCGAACATCGGCGAGGAGCCGGAAAAGGGCAGCCGCCTGTACAAGGAAGCCTACCAGCTGATGGAGGCTCAGAATGCCTACGGCTTCGGCGGCAACATCGAAGCCCGGGAAATTCCATCGGGCGCCGCCGACGTGGTGGTTGCGGATGGTTTTGACGGGAACCTCCTGCTCAAGTACACCGAAGGCATGGCCAGCGCGCTGACTGGCATGCTCAAAGACGAGATGCTTTCGTCCCTGCGCTCCAAGCTGGGGGCCCTCCTGGTCAAGCCGGCACTGAAGGCATTCAAAAAGCGCATGGATTATGAACAGTACGGCGGCGCGCCGCTCCTGGGCGTCGCGGGCGCGGTGGTCAAGGCCCACGGCAGCTCCAACGCGACGGCGCTGATGAACGCCATCCGGCAGGCGCGGCAGATGGTCGCGGGCGACGTGGTCGGCCTGATCGCAAGCGGCGTCGCGCAGCTTACACCGGCAAACGTCCAGTAATTTTAAGCAAATTATCCTTTGGGGAGGGGACCATATCATGTACGAAAAAGTTCTGGATCTGATCGCCAGCCAGCTCCCGGTCAAGCGCGAAAATATTACCCGGGAATCCAGGCTCCTGGAAGACTTGGGCGCAGACTCGGCCAACGTGATGATCCTTGTGATGGATTTAGAGCAGGAGTTCGACATTGTCGTCGAGGACGACGTGCTCGGCAACATCAAGACAGTGGGCGACATCATTGACTATCTCGAAAAACGCGCCTGACTCACCCTCGCTTGACGAGCTCCAGGAGCGCCTGGGTTACCGCTTCCGCGACGCGGCGCTGCTCCAGACCGCGCTCACGCATCCGTCCTACGGCGGCGATTACCACACCGAGCACTACCAGCGCCTGGAGTTTCTGGGCGACGCGGTGCTGGAACTGGCGGTCAGCCGCTATCTGTATTTGGAACGCCCGTCGCTGGCGGAAGGTCAGCTGTCCCGCCTTAGGTCGTCACTGGTCCGGGAGGAAACGCTGTGCGAAGTCGCCCGCGGGTATGACCTGGGGGCGCTGATTCATCTCTCGGTGGGCGAGGAGCGCGGCGGCGGACGGGACAAGCCTTCGATTCTCGCGGACGTGATGGAATCGGTGATTGCGGCGGTGTATCTGGACGGCGGCATGGACGAGGCCTTCCATCTGGTCTGGCGGACGCTCGGCGACCGTCTGGACGACGACGATCCGGACGCGCTGGACGCGAAGACACGGCTGCAGGAAGTGCTGCAGACGGGCGGGGGCGAGGCCCCCGTCTATGAACTGACCGGCGTCGACGGCCCGCCCCATCTGCCGGTGTTCCACATGCGGGTTCTGATCGGAGACGAGGAACTGGGCAGCGGCAGCGGGCCCAGCAAGCGGCAGGCGCAGCAGTACGCGGCCCGGGCCGCGCTCAAAAAATTGTCAAAAGACCGAGCCGGAAGTTCCGGTCGCGCGGGGCGTCCGCCCCGCGAAGGAGTGTAGCCCTTGCGGCTGAAGAAACTCGAAATTCAGGGCTTCAAGTCGTTCGCAGACCGTACGGAAATGTCCTTCGACGGGGGCATCACCGGCATCGTGGGGCCCAATGGCTGCGGAAAATCCAATATCTCCGATGCCGTCCGGTGGGTGCTGGGCGAACAGAGCGCCAAGACGCTCCGGGGCGGCAAGATGGAGGACGTCATTTTCGGCGGCACGGAAAAGCGGCGCCGTCTTTCTTGTAGCGATGTCACGCTGACCATCGAAAACGAAGACCGCGCGTTGCCGATCGATTTTGCCGAGGTGGCGGTTACCCGCCGCGTCTACCGGGACGGCGACAGCGAGTACCAGATCAACGGCGCGCCCTGCCGCCTCCGGGATGTGGTCGACCTGTTCCGGGATACCGGCATCGGCCGCGAGGGCTATTCCCTGATCGGCCAGGGCCGCATCGACGAGATCCTGTCGGGCAAGTCCGACGACCGCCGCCGCGCCTTTGAAGAGGCGGCGGGCATTGTCAAATACAAGGTTCGCAAGGCCGAGGCCGAAAAGCGCATCGAAAACACGCGCCAGAATCTGGAGCGCGTGGACGACATCCTGCGGGAGTTGGATTCCCGCCTCGCGCCGCTGGCCGCCCAGAGCGAAGCCGCGCGGGAATATCTCCTGCTCCGCGAAGAGTTGAAGAAACTGGACTTGAACGCCTTCCTCGTCCGGTCGGACCGCCTGTCCGAGCGGACGAACGAACTGACAGGCGCCTATCAGGCGCTGACCGAAGCCCTTGAGGACGCCACCCGCCGCCAGCAGGCGCTGACCGAAGCCCGCGAGGCCGCTCAGGAAGCGCTGGCAGGGCTTGAGGCCGAGGCCGCCGCGTCCCGCGAGCAGGTGCAGGCGCTGATTCAGGACGTGGAATCCCGCGAAGGCGCGGCGGGCGTACTCCGGGAGCGTATTGCCTCCGGCGAGCGGGACCTTGCCCGCCTCACCAGCCAGGCCGCCGCAGCCCGCGAGGGCGACGAGGGCGTGGCCGCGCGCCTAGCGGCATTGTCCGACCGCATCGGGCAGGAAGAGCAGGCGCTGTCGGGCGCAACAAACGAAAAGCAAGAAGGCGAAGCCGCCCTCTCCGCTCGGGAAAAGGCCGACGCCGACGCCGAAGCCCGGATAGAAGCCCTCAAGGCAGAACTGATCGAGGCCATGAACCGGCTGAGCGACGTAAAGAGCGAAGCCGCCAGGCTTTCTGCCATGCGCGCGGCGCTGTCGCAGCAGATCGAGAAGCTGAAGTCCGGCCAGGGAAGCGACGACGAAGCCGAGGAGCACCTCCGGGACGTCGAACAGAACGCCCAGGAGCGCCTTGAAGCCGAGCGCGCGCTCAAGGCGCAGCTGGACGAAGAGACGGCGCGCAGCGCGCAACGGGTGCGCGAATCCGGCGAGCGGTTCGAAGAATCCACCGCGCGCCTGAGCAGCCTCTCCGCCGAGCGCCAGCAGACCGCCTCCCGGCTCAGTATGCTGGAGGAGATGCAGCGCGACTTCGAAGGTTACCAGCACTCCGTCAAAAACGTGCTTTTGCAGGCCCGCCGCTCGGGAAGTTCCGGCGTGCGGGGCGTGGTAGCCACGCTGATCCGCGTGCCGGAGCAACTGGAGCGCGCGCTGGACATGGCGCTGGGCGGCCAACTTCAAAATATTGTGGTCGACCGCGAGGAAGACGCCAAGCGGATGATCGACTACCTGCGCGTCAACCGGCTGGGCCGGGCCACCTTTCTCCCCCTCTCCGCCGTCAAGGGGCGCACGCTGGACCCCGGCGAGCGGAAGGTGCTCGGGATGCCCGGCTGTCTGGGCGTCGCCAGCGAACTGATACAGTATGATCCGGTCTACCGCGGCGTGGTGGAGAACCTGCTGGGCCGAACGGTGGTGGCCAAGGATCTGGACGTCGGCATCGCCATCATGCGGGCTGGACACCACGCGTTCCGGCTGGTCACGCTGGAGGGCGACGTAATGAACCCCGGCGGCTCGATGACCGGCGGCAGTGTGCAATCCCGGATGACGAGCCTGCTCACCCGCGAGCGCGAGGTGGAGGCCCACAAGGCGCTGATCGTGAAACTCGACGGTGAGATTGCCGAACTACGGGAAGCGGTTGCGGCGCTCGAGGCGGAGCGGGGCGAACTGAAAAAGGCCCGCGGCCTTCTGTTCGAACAGCTGCACCAGCAGGAGATCGCCGTCGCCCGCGAGGAGGCGCACCTGTCCGCCGCCCAGGCGGAACTGGCCGCCCACCTGAAGCGGGCCCGCGCTGCAACCGAGGAGCGCGAACGGCTGAACGAGCAGTTTGCGGACGTTGAAGCCTCGCTCAAGCGCATCGACGGTCGCGAGGGCGGCGAGGAACTGGCGGGCGTCCAAAAAAGAGAAGAGATTGCCCGGCTGCAGAAGACGCTTGCCCACGACCGCGCCGAGACGGCCGCCCTGCGCCAGCAGGTGCTGGATCGCAGCGTCCGGCTGGCCGCCCAGTCGAGGGGCTTGGACGCGCTACGGGCCGACCGCGACCGGCTGAAGTCGGAGCGGGGCGACCTGAAAAAGCTGCTCGCAGGCAGCGAAACGGAAAAGGCGGACAGCAAGGCACGCCTCGCCGCCGACCGGGGGGCGCTATCCGCCGCAGAAACGGCGCTGCTTGCCGCCCGTCAGGCGCTGGACGCCGCGCGGAAGGACTTCGATCAGCGCGACCGCGCCCGTACCGGCGCCCAGAAGGCGCTGGAGCGGCTGATGGACGAGGCCGATCAACTGCACGTGACGGCGGAGGATCTATCCGACAAGTGCCACCGCGCGGAGCTTC
>CALGYL010000093.1 GCA_937934775.1 uncultured Clostridia bacterium | reverse complement strand
GCACTTCGCCGCCATCGGGGCGGAGCTGGCGCGCTCCTTCTTGAGCGGCATGGACGTACTGACCTACCTGGAGGCGCATGATGATGTGGACCTCCTGGTCAGCGACATCCGCATGCCGCATATGACCGGGCTGGAGCTGGCGCGGGAGGTGCTCCAGCGCAACAAAATGATCAAGATCGTGCTCATCAGCGCCTACGACGATTTTGAATACGCTCAAGAGGCGCTGCGCATCGGCGTGACCGACTACGTACAAAAGCCCATCCAGTACGACGAGCTGCTGGAGACCATGCGCCGGGCGCTTCAGAAACTGGAGGAGGAGCGCACAGTGCTGAAGCGGCTCGAAGCCGCACAGCCGGAACTCAAGAAAAAGTTCTACCTGGATTTGATGCGCGCCAACCCGATGCTCGCGCGGGAGGCACTCGCCCAGGAGGCGCGGTACCTGGGCATCGCCATCGAGGGCGGCAGTTTTCTCGGCGTAGCGGCCTCCGGCGAGAAAAACGAGGACAACATTTCCGCTTCCGGTACGGAGGCGATGATCCTGAACCTGTTCATTGAGGCCGACGCGTTGGAGGCCTGGTTCGGTGCAGAGATGGAATGCCACCTGATCGGCGACCGGGAGGACCAGCTGGTGCTGCTGCACGACCCTAACCTGGACGAAAAGGCGATGGTTGAAAAGGTGCGCCTGCTTTGCGAACGGTTCGGCGCGGCGCACGAACACCTTAAAACGACGCTGTACTTCGGCGTAGGCGCCGCGCAGGATTCGCTCTGGAAGATCGTTCAGTCGATGGACATGGCGCGGCGCGCGGTCAACCGCCGCTTCGTGACCCCCGATCAGCAGGTGTTCACGGAATCGGGCGAGGACGCCGGAACGCTGCCCTTTTTGACGCGCATCACCGAATCGCAGGGCGAGATCGTACAGCTGCTGCTCCGGCGCGACACCGCGGCGCTGGAGCGGATGGTGGCGCAGCTGACGGAGAGCGTCGTCGTGAAGCTGAAGGATCAGAGCCTGATCGTGCCCTATCTGGTCGTAATGGTTTCGGGCGTATTGGGGCAGGTCTCCCAGGACGGGGTGGACCTGACCGAGGCGGAGCGCATCGTGACTGCCTTCGGCACGAGGGGGCGGCACCCGGTGAGCGCCCGGGACATTGGGGAAATGCTGCGCCAGTTCTTCCGCCAGACGTTGGCCGCGCTCGATCAATCCTTGCAGAGCTATCAGCAGAAGCTAATAGGCAAGGTGAAGCAGTACATCGACGCTCACCTGCAGGACAGCCAGCTGCGCTTGGAGAACATCGCCGACGAGGTGCACGTGACCCATTCGCACCTGAGCCGCATTTTTAAGCGATCGGAGGGCATCAATGTCAGCGACTACATCACCCAGAAGCGCATCGAAAAGGCGACGCAGCTGCTCAGGAGCACTTCGGAATCCATCTCCTTCATCAGCGAACAGGTGGGATACGCCTCGCCCTACTACTTCAGCGCCTGCTTCAAAAAGGTGACCGGCATGACGCCCAGCGAATACAGGAAAGGCGTTCAACCGTAAGGAACGGCACGGCTTTGTATTATTCTATACTGATGGCAGTTGCCATCCGGTTTATGCATATGGTCTGATGGCAAAATGTTTCTGCCTTCGGCGTGAGCAAGAATCGCTTTTCAATTCCGAAGCTCGAATATTCAGTGATTAACCCTTGCCATCAGAAATATCTCTCTCGAAAGAGCCTGCCATCCGGTTTTTTGCAGACCTGATGGCAGCCTTTTTGCGCTATTTCTGCCATCAAAACTCTCCCCAAAAAGCAAAAATGCTGATGTCAAGCATCAGTGGAAGCCCCGTATTTACTGGGTTTGTGGGCTAGGCTAGGACTTTCAAGACCAGCGCCTTCAACCACTCGGCCATCTCTCCATGAGATAAAACCAGCATCAGCAATTATATCAGGAATCCCAAGCAAAGTCAACGCCCAAAATGGGGTTTTGGTGACCTTGATCGGGTATTTCGGGGCGGTTTTGGTGGGTTGGGACTGATTTTGAGGGAGGCAGGGCTTCGGCATCACTGATCTGGGATCAGATGTATGGGAGAGATTGGGTGGAAAAAGCAGTGATACTTTGCATGGATGCATAAAATGGCGATGTCAGCGGATGTCAGGGAGATGTCGGGAATGTATCTTCCTATGTGAATTTCAGATTCCTGCTTGAGCAAGTAAGTTCTCGCATGAGATCGGTCCATTATTTGCTTGTACTGTAAAATAGCTTCCGAGCGTTGTGATTCCGCCTTCCCCATCAATCGATGTAAGAGATGGAAAACTGAACATTGCCCAGCAAGCTGACAAGCGACCTTTGATTTCTTGAACAAACCAACTCCTTCAGGTTCATCATGGACCGGAGCGCAGAGAGGTCGATCAGCGGGTTGTTGGCGATGTTTAATTTTTGGATACTTTTGTTATCGCGCAATTCTTCCATATCTGTCAATGTGCACTCCGAAACATCCAGCATCCTGAGAAACACAAGGGAGGAAATACCCTGAAGATTTTTCAGAGGACTGCCCCGCAGTGTCAATTCCAGCAGATTTTTCATGTTTGAGAAGGGCGCGGGGCTGTCCGCGCCGGATGAAAGCAGGAGTGCATGCTTGATCGACGTTGCCCCGGACAGCGCGTTGACACCTGCCTGGGGGAGATTGCGCGATCCGAATCGGGTCAGTTTGTCCATATCGGCGAGCGCCAAGCAATCGGTGGCCTCGTCCACATCGAACATGTCCAGCACGCTGATGCGCGTTCCGGCGAGAGGGGCAAGGCTCTTCGCCGGGACGGCGGAAATGTTCAAGTAACTCAAAACCGGAAGGCTTTCCAACCCGCTCAGGTCTGAGATGGGATTGTCGGAGATGTCCAGCGCTTCAAGCCGCGTCATTTTAAAAATCGGCGAAAGATCTGTAAGCTGGTTACTGCCCAGCCCCAAGTAAGTTAGATTCAGCCCTTCAAGCGCCGTGAGGTCCTGGATGTCCAGCCGGTTCAGTGCGAGCCTGCGCAGATTGGGCATGTTCTTCAGATCAGAGAGATCGCCAATTCGGGCGTACTCATGGTGGGGCTCGCCGTTCAGCACTTGAATGCCTTGGCCGGAGGAAGTCAAATCCTCCCATTCCTTATACGGGGTTTCGGCGCAAAGGTACAGCGCGGAGACCTTGTTCAGGCCTCGCAAGGTGATGATGCCCTGGGGTTTCCTCAACTGCAGCCGAACCGCCCGCTCGATCAGCGGCGACGCAAACTCGTAAGGCGTTCCCAAGGCGGTGGAACTGGCGCTTTGGACGTATTGCGTCAGGTTTTCGCGGCTTTCAAGCAGCACCAGACTGCTGACGAGCGCCACGGCGACACAGGCCAGCACCCGAATTCGAGATGCCCGACGTTGCTGCCAGGCACCCAGAAGCGTGATCAGTTTTTGGGCCGAAGCTGGGCGGCGGTCGGGATCAAAGGAGATGCAGCGATGAATAACGCGCTTGAGAAAAGGCGACAGCTTTTGGCCTTTGAGCGATTCTCTGCCATACCCGCCGGTCAGCAGGTACACCATCAGAACGCCGATGGCGTACACATCGGTTCGCTCATCACAGCGGCGGTAGCCGAACTGCTCCGGTGCGGCGGTGACAGCGGTGCCCATCACCAGGGTATCCTCCGCCTTATCGTCCGACAGCGTCTCGGCGGCATCCAGATCCACCAGGCGCACTGTGCCGTCGGGCGCGAGGATCAGGTTCTGCGGCTTGATGTCCCGGTGGACGACTGGCGGCGTACCCCGGTGCAACTGCCGGACGATTTCGCAGACCATCTGCCCGATTTCGGCTGTCTGGGCTTCGGTGAATGGGCCGTTGTCCTCCACGTGCTCCGCAAGCGAGCGCCCCGGAGCATATTCTCGCAGCAGGCAGGCATATCCATCAGACTCAAAGCAGGCGATCGGGTGAGGGAACGCCCGGCTGTGCAGCCGCCGTAATAAGGCGTATTCCCGCCGAAATACGTCCATTTGATCGGCAGGAGCCAGCTTGAGCACAAGCCGGTCGCCGCTGGCCCTGTCACCCATCAGGAACACCTGACGTTTGGGGCTGTGTTTGAGGCAGGAGATCACCTCATACCATTCCAGCACCGAGGCGGGGATGGAGGTATCGCCACAAAGCGGATCATATTGGCTTAAGAAGCAGGCTTTATCGTTCATTTCCCCTCCTGAAACGATGGGGCGTGGGGCGATGATGCGCTCACGCATTCCCCGATGTGCCCTACCAGCCTATATAGACGACGGAAAAGGGGAGTTCACCGGGCAGCGCGTCCAGAAGGGGCTGCTGCTCTTCGGACAGGGTGACCGTCTTCAGCCTGGGCATGGTCCCCAGCGCGCCGAGACTGGTCAGCGGATTGTGTGCGAGATTCAGCGTTTCAATGCTCCGGTTCCCGCGAAGATCCTCGATGCTAGTCAGCTCACACTCAGAAAGGTCAAGATCCTTCAGCATGAAGAATTTGGAAATGGGCTTTAGGTCCTTGATTGGATTTCCGCGAAGCGTCAAGAAGCTCATCTGCTTCGTATTTAATAGCGGATCGATGCTCTCCACCTCGGAATACAGCAGAATCACTTGCTTGAGCGTGGTCAGGTGGCAGAGCGCGGCATAGCCCTCCCGAGATAGGTAGCGGGTGCCAAACCCCTCCAGGCCTTCCATCTGCGAAAGCGCGGAGCAATCGAGCGATTGGAAGACATCGTACATATCCAGCCACGTCAGATGCATCTGAGCCAGGGGCGAAAGATCCCGCACTGGGAGGGCGGTGATGTTCAGATAGTGCAGATGAGTCAGCCGCTCCAGTCCGTTCACGCCGTAGATGGGGTTGTCGGAAATATCAAGCGCCTTCAGCGTCTGCA
>CALGYL010000092.1 GCA_937934775.1 uncultured Clostridia bacterium | reverse complement strand
AGCGAGTCCCCGATGCGCTGAAGCTCACTGCCCACATCCTGCGCGGCATAGAACAGCTCCTCGAGCCTGACCCGGAGTGATTCAAAGCGCGGGTCCAAATCCGCGATTCCGGCCATCTCGGAAGCCGCGCGGCTCAGCGCGTCCTGCGCGGCAAGCGTCCGCCCCTCGCCCCGGTAGACGTAGGCGTAGGCTGAACCCACCGCCTGGGCGATTTTTTCGCCATGTTCGAAGAGAGAGAGCTTCTTTGCGAGCTTCTCATCCTCGCCGGGCTTGGGCTTGACGGTCTTGATTTCATCAACTTGCCGGGTCAGCGCGTCCACGGTGCGCACGCGCTCCCGCTCATCCATCCGGAGCTTCTGCGCCTCGCGCTCCAGCGCCCGAAACTGCGCGTGTAGCCGCACGACTTCCTGAAGAAGCGCGCGGTGGGTTTCGTCTCCGCCGGAATCCAAAAAATCCAGATGCAGCGCCGGGTTCATCAGCGCCTGATGCTCGTGCTGGCCGTGTACGTCCATGAGCAGCGCCGTCACCTGACGCATCTGCGCCGTGGGCACCACCTGGCCGTTGATACGGGATACCGATCGGCCGGAGGCCGTTACCTCCCGGGTCAGCGCGATCAGCCCATCGTCCGCATCGACGCCCAACTCGCCAAGAAGCGCCTTTGCGCCCTCTGGCATGTCAAAAACCGCCTGAACGACCGCCTTGTCCTCGCCGGTGCGCACCAAATCACGCGCCGCCCGCGCGCCCAGCGCCAAATTGACCGAGTCGACCACGATCGACTTGCCTGCGCCGGTTTCGCCGGTGAGCACGTTCAGTCCCGGTTCAAATTCGATGCGCAGCCGCTCAATCAGGGCAACATTGCGGATCGAAAGTTCGAGTAACAAGGGTATCCTCCTAAACAGTAATAATGGCTTCCTGCAAACGCCGCCGGGGCAACCGTCTCCGGGGCCTTCGCGCCGGATACACGTTTTTCCATCCGTTCGCAAGCGGATGGAAAAAGCAAAACGTCAAGTCAGCGCCTGCCCTGGAATTCGTCCAAGCAGACGGCCCGCGCAGGCATTATCCCTTCGCGCAAAAAGCCGGGAAAGGCTTTTTAATCATTAATACCGAATCAGCGTCTTGAAGCGGGCGAGCACCGCGTCCACCAGATCTTCCGACTGCACAACCACCAGAATCGTATTGTCGCCCGCCAGCGTGCCCACAACCTCCGGCCACTTCATGCTGTCAATGGCCTCGGCGGCGGCGTTGGCGGAAGCGGAAAGCGTCTTGATGACGATCAAGTTGCTGGCGCCGTTCATCGACAGGACCGATTCGGAGAAGATGCGGATGAAGCGGTCGTTGATGCCCTGCTCCGCGCGCTCGCTGGTGGCATAGCGGTAGCCGCCGCTCTCCCCCAGCACCTTCACAAGGCGCAGTTCCTTGATGTCGCGGGAGACGGTGGCCTGCGTGACGCGCACGCCATGCCGCTTGAGCTGTTCGGCCAGCTCTTCCTGGGTCTCTATATTCTGCGATTCAATGATCTCCAGAATCATGGAGTGGCGCACCGATTTCATGGCATGTCCTCCCATTCAATTCACGGATCGCGGGCGTCACTCAGTCCAGTCGGACAGCTTGCCCCGCAGAAGTTCAAAAAAACTGTACGGCCTGAGCCGCACGAAGCGAATGTTCCGGTCTGCCCGGCGAACGGTGACGGCGCCTTCGTCCGGCGCGATCACGTACCGGCCGTCGATGATCACCCGCGCCCGCCGCTTGTCGCCCAGTATGGAAACGGAAACCACCTGCCGGTCGCTGATCACGATGGGCCGGGCGGCCAGCGTGTGAGGGCAGATGGGCGTCAGCAGCATGCAGTCCAGGCCCGGCGCCACAATCGGTCCGCCCGCCGCCATCGAATAGGCGGTGGAGCCGGTCGGCGTGGCCACGATCAGGCCGTCGCCGGAAAAGCGGTCCACCATCCCGCCGTTGGCGGAGACTGATAGGGACAAAACCCCCACCGACGAATCCGAACGGTTGAAGGCGACTTCGTTCAGTGCAAACGCCTTTTGGCCGGATGCCGTCAGGGCCTCCAGCAGCATGCGCGACTCGATGACGTACTGGCCCGAAGCCAGCAGTTCCACGTCCTGCTCCAGATGGTCGGGCTGGATCTCGCTTAAAAAGCCGACCCGGCCCAGATTGACGCCCAACATTGGGATATCCCGGGGCAGCGCGGCCTCGAAGGCGTGCAGGAACGTTCCGTCCCCGCCCAGCACCATCATCAGATCGCAGCCATCCAGACGTGTGCAATCCGGCAACACGCGCATCCCCTTGGATTCCAACGCGGCGCGAAGCCGCCGCGCAACCACCTGCACGCCCGGCTTGCCATCGTTTTGCCAGATTCCCACCGTCCGAAAGGCCATGTTCTCAGCCCCTATACGCATATTGTATACCATGCATGCATAAGCATACAAGTTTAATCGGTCAATTTCATAAATTTGTCATATGCCGCCGAGACAACTGACATAATGCGCGCCGAATCCACATCCGGCCGCGCGGCATTACGCCTTGTGATATAGAGAAGGAATTCCACGTTACCCTCCGGCCCCGTGATCGGCGAAAAATCCAGGCCCGCCGCCTGCCAGCCGAGGCCATTCACACACGCGGCCACGTCCTCAATCACCGAAATGTGCACCGCCGTGTCCCGCACCACGCCGCGTGGGCCCACCTGATCCCGGGGCGCTTCGAACTGGGGCTTGATCAGCGCCACAAAGCGCGCGTCGCCGGCCAAAACCGAAAGCGCCGCGGGCAGCACCGCGCGCAGAGAGATGAATGAAACGTCGGTCGCGCCGAACCGGGGCGGCTCCGGAAACATCTCCGGTTTCAGGAAGCGGGCGTTGGTGCGCTCCATGACGGTCACCCGCGGATCGCTGCGCAGCCGCCAGTCCAAAAGGCCATACCCCACATCTACCGCGTATACGCATCGCGCGCCGCGCCGGAGCATCACATCGGTAAACCCGCCAGTGGACGAGCCCACGTCCAGGCACACCGCATCCCGAACATCCAGGCTGAAGGACTCCAGTGCGCCCATTAGCTTGTGCGCGCCCCGGCTGACAAAGGGACGGCCTTCCCGCACGAACAGCGTCAGGCCCGGCTTCACGGGATCGGAGGGCTTGTCCAGCCGCTCCTCGCCCTGATACACGCGCCCCTCCATGATGAAAGCCCGCGCCGCCTCGAGAGACGGCGCAAGCCTTTCTTCCACCAGCGCCTGATCGGCGCGCCTAGACGGCACGGCCGGACGCTCCCCTGATCGCGCGCACGCGCGCCAGAACCTTTTCCACCACCTGCGGCATGGTCAGCCCGCAGTCGGCCATCTGGCCGGCGGCGGTGTCCTGCTCGATGAAGCGGTCTGGGATGCCCAGCGTGATCACATCGGTCTGAATGCCACAATCGGCCAGCTTTTCGAGGACCGCCGATCCAAAGCCGCCCAGAACGATCCCATCCTCCAGCGTAACCAGAAGCGGGTGCCGCGTCGCCGCGTCCCTCAGCATCTGCTCGTCCATGGGCTTAATGAACCGAGCGTCGATCACGCCGCAACGCACACCCCTACCCACCAACTTGATGGCGGCGTTCAGCGCGGTCTCCACCATCCGCCCAACGGCCAGGATCATCGCGTCCTCGCCGGCGCTCAAAAGTTCCCACTGCCCCACCTTCAGCGGTGCGTTCTCCTGCATGTGGGGACCCATGTCGTCGGCTTCCTGGGCATAGCGAATGGCCATGGGGCCGTCGTGCTCCAGGCTCAGGCGCACAAGGCGCTTCAGGTCCCGCACATCCCGGGGTGAACAGACGACCATGCCCGGCATTCCCCGGAGGAAGGCCATGTCGTAGGCGCCCTGATGGGTGACGCCGTCCGGTCCCACCAACCCCGCCCGGTCGATCAGCAGGGTAACCGGCAGCTTCTGCAGGCAGACATCCATCAGCACCTGATCATAGGCGCGCTGAAGGAATGTGGAGTAGATGCCCACAAACGGCCGCATGCCGCTGACCGCCAGGCCCGCCGCCATCGTGATGGCGTGCTCCTCGGCAATGCCCACGTCAAAGAAGCGGTCCGGGTGACGCTCCTTAAAGATTGAAAGCCCGGTGCCGATGGGCATCGCGGCAGTGATCGCGGTGACGCGGATGTCGCTGTCTGCCAGCGCGCTCAACTCCGCGGCCATCGCCTGGCCATTCTTCATGCCTGTTTTTTTCACGATCTGCCCGTTCTGCACATCGAAGGGCGGCACGCCGTGGAACAGATCCGGCGAATCCTCCGCAGGTTCGTAACCGCTGCCTTTTTTTGTCACCACGTGCACCAGGACCGGGCGGCCCGCCTGCTTCGCCCTGCGAAACACGCGAATCAGCCGCTTCAGGTCGTGCCCATCGATGGGGCCCTGGTACTCAAAGCCCAGCGCGCTGAAAAACTTGTCGTCAATGACCAGCGACTTCAAAGAGTCCCGCACCCGCTCCATGCTCCGGAGGATCGGCTTTCCGACGTGAGGCAATTTGTCGAGTCCGACGCTGACCGCGTGCTTCACGGTACGGTATGGGTTGGACTGGCGCATCGTGGTCAGGTGGCCCGAAAGCGCGCCGACGTTTTTCGAGATGGACATCTCGTTGTCATTGAGCACCACCACCATTGCGGTACCCGATTCGCCCGCGTCGTTGAGCGCCTCATAGCACATGCCGCCGGTGAGCGCGCCATCGCCCACCACCGCCACCACGTTGTGCTTGCCGCCCATCAGATCGCGCGCGCGGGCCATGCCCAGCGCGGCCGAAAGCGCCGTGGAGGCGTGGCCGGTGGTGAAGGCGTCATAGGGGCTTTCCTCGATCCTGGGGAAACCGGAGATTCCGCCGCCCTTTCGGAGCGTGTCAAAACGCGGCCCCCGGCCGGTCAGCAATTTGTGGGCGTAGGCCTGATGCCCCACGTCGAAGATCAGCTTGTCTGTGGGGCAGTCGTAGACCACGTGCAACGCGATGGTGAGCTCCACAACGCCCAGATTGCTGGACAGATGGCCGCCGTTTGAGGAAACCGTCTGAAGCAGTTTTTCCCGTATCTCCGCCGCCAGCGCGTCAAGCTCCCGAATTTTCATCCCCTTGAGCTGCTCCGGCGACTGAATGGATTCTAGCATTCCTCTATCTCCTGAACCCTACATGATAATGACCGCGATCAGGACGCCGAGAAGCGCCCCGATCAGTACTTCAAAAGGCGAGTGGCCCAGCAGCTCCTTGAGCGTCTCGTGGGTCAGACCTCTTCCCTCTTCAGTCAGTTCCCGAACGATCTTGTTGAGCAGCGCCGCCTGCTTGCCCGCCGCACGGCGAACGCCCGCGGCATCCGTCATGACGACGGCGGCCAGTACGAGCGCGATCGCGAACTCCGGGCTGTAAAAACCCCTGGACATGCCCACCCCCGTCGCCAGCGCGCACACCACCGCCGAGTGGGAACTGGGCATGCCGCCCAGGCCGAACATCCGGCCCAAATCCCACCGCCGCTCAAGGATGTAGTAGAACAGCACCTTGAGCGCCTGCGCGACGAACCATGCCGCAAGACATGTCATGAGGACCCGGTTTGCGATCACTTCGTAGATGAGCATCTTCACCCAGCCTTTCAGGGAGAATTGTTTATGCTTTACGATGCATCATATCGCACAGCAGATCCTGAAAGAACGCCGCCCGTTCGCCAAAGGGCAGGAGCGCGTCCATCGCGTCCTGCTGAAGCTCAATGATCAGCGCCCGGGTGCCGCCGGTGCCATAAACGCCGACGCAGGTGAGCTTTCCGCTCTCCTGATCCTTGCCGGGGGTCTTGCCCAGCGCGCGTTCGTCGCCCTCCACGTCGAGGATGTCGTCCACCGCCTGAAACATCATACCAAAGTTGGACGCATAGCGCGAAAGCGCTTTTTTTTCCTCTTCTGTGGCGCCGCAAAGCGCGCAGGCGGCCCGTAGCGCGCCCCGGAACATCGACCCGGTCTTGTGCAGATGAATGTACTTGAGCATCGCGGGTTCCGGATCAACCGCGCCGTGCTCGCAGGACAGGTCCATGCTTTGTCCGGCGATCATGCCCTGAACACCCGCGCCGCGGGCAATCTCCCAGACCGCGCGGGTGCGCGGCATCACCCGGGCGGGTTCCGAAAGCGCGTGGGCGAGCATCATTTCATAAGCTTGGTTGAGCAGCGCATCGCCCGCCAGAATTGCCTGCCCCACGCCGAAAACCATGTGGTTGGTGGGACGGCCGCGGCGCAGGCAGTCGTCGTCCATGCCGGGCAGGTCGTCGTGAATCAGCGAGTAGGTGTGGATCATCTCAATGGCCGCCGCGTAGGGCAGCGCCTCGTCCCGGTCTCCGCCCAGCATGTCGACCGCCGCCAGCAGCATCGCCGGGCGCAGTCGCTTGCCGCCCGCCAATGCGCTGTAGCGCATCGCCTGGCGAAGCAGCGGCGGCGCTTCATGCCCTTCGTTCGACCAGGGTTTCTCTTCCAGGGCGCGCTCCAGCGCCTCATCCGTCAGTCGAGCATATACTTCCAGCATCATTGGCCGTCCTCCGCCTCAAACGGAACTTCGCCGCTCTCCGTCAGCGCACGGATGCGCGCCTCTCCCGCATCCAGCATCGTGCCAAGCGCCTGTGTAAGTTTTACACCGCGCTCGTAGGCGCTGAAGCACTCGTCCAGCGGCAGCGAGCCCTCTTCCAGTAATTTTACGATCTCCTCGAGCCGGGCCATGCCTTCCTCGAAGTTTCCTTCACGATCCATGCAGTATCTCCCTCTGGCGCACGCCGGTAACCTTCGCGTCCAGCGCGCCGCCCGAAAGCGTAATGGTAATGTCCTGTCCGGGTTTGACGCTCCGGACGTCGGTGATGATCTTCCCGTCTGATTCGAGGAGCGCGTAGCCCCGGGACAATACCCCGTCTGGGTTGAGCCCCGTCAACGCCCTGTCCAGAAGCTCCAGCTTCCGTCTGGCGGCGACGGTTCTCCGTTCCATCGCGATGTCCATGCGTCCTTCAAGCCGCCGGATCGCCTCGCGCCGTGGCCCGATCAAAAGTGCCGCCGGAGTGCGGAAGGCGCGGGAGAGCCTCGTCAGCTTCTCGCGGTTCAGCGCGAGTCGCCCATCCAGCGCCCGGATCATCCTGCGCTTTTGACGGGAGAGCGCTTCCAGAAGTTCTTGCCGCACGGGCGCGGCCATTTCCGCCGCCATGGACGGGGTGGCCGCCCGCGCGTCGGCCACGAAATCCGCGATGGTGAAGTCCGTCTCGTGCCCCACGCAGGAAATCACCGGGATATTGGAACGAAAGATGGCCCGGGCGACGGCCTCTTCGTTAAACGCCCATAGATCCTCAATGGAACCGCCGCCGCGCCCGCACAGGATTACGTCCACCGTGTCGTTCAGGTTGAGCCTGTCCAGCGCTTTTGCGATGTCCGCCGCCGCGCCTTCGCCCTGCACCTGACAGGGCGCGATCAGGATGTCTGAAGCAGGGTTCCGGCGGCGCAGAATCCGGATCATGTCCCGGATGGCCGCGCCGGTGGGCGACGTGACCAGCCCCACGCGCTTCGGAAGCAGCGGCAGCGGTTTTTTCAGCGAGGGGTCAAACAGCCCTTCGTCCGCCAGCTTCTTTTTGAGCGCCTCGAACTTCTGGTACAGCGCGCCGGCGCCTTCCCGTGTCATGGACTGGCAGTAGATCTGATAGGCGCCGGTGGCCGCGTACAGCGACGCGCCGCCCTCGATCACCACCATCTGACCGTCTTGAGGCTCAAAGTCCAGCGATTGGGCGTTCTGCCGGAACATCACGCACTGGACCCTTGCGGCCTCGTCTTTGATGGAGAAGTACATGTGCCCGCTGTAATGTCGCTTGAACCCGGTGATCTCCCCCCGAACCCGAAACGCGCGCAAAAGCGGGTCTCCCGCCAGAAGCCGTCTGGCGTACTCATTGAGCTGGCTGACCGTCAGCGTCCAATCAGACTGCATGACGGGAAGCCGCCTCGATGGTATTCTCCAGCAGCATCGCGATCGTCATCGGCCCCACGCCGCCCGGCACCGGGGTGATGCAACCCGCGACTTCCCTGGCGGTTTCAAAATCCACGTCGCCGGTCAGGGAACCGTCGGGCATGCGGTTCATGCCCACGTCGATGACCGCCGCGCCGGGTTTGATCATGTCTCCGGTGACGAAATTGGGCCTGCCGATCGCCACCACCAGCACGTCCGCGCGCCGTGTGACCTCGGCCAGGTTCGCCGTGCGGGAGTGGCACATGGTGACGGTGGCGTTTTCCCGAAGCAGGAGCAACGCCATGGGTTTGCCCACCATCACACTGCGTCCGATCACCACGGCCTCCGCGCCCTGCAGCTTCACGCCCGCGCGGTGGAGAAGCTCGATGCAGCCCCGGGGCGTACAGGGGAGCGCCGCGGGTGCGCCGCTCATCAGGCAGCCCTGCGTCATCGGGTGCAGGCCGTCCACGTCTTTTTCCGCCGCGATGGAGCGGATGATCTCCGCCTCATTGAAGTGTCTGGGCAGCGGCAGCTGCACCAGCAGTCCGTGCACGCTGTCGTCCTCGTTGACTTTCCGGATTTCTTCCAGCAGTTCCCCCCGCGTGGTTTCCGCCGGCATGCGGATCACGCGGCCGATCATCCCGGCTTCCTTGCAGGCGCGCTCCTTGTTACGCACATACACCTGGGAGCCCGGATCATCGCCCACCAGAATGACCGTCAGCGACGGCTCGACGCCCTTTTCCTTGAGCTGCGCCACTTTTTCTTTCAGTTCCTGCCGAATCGCGAGGGAGATGCCTTTGCCGTCAATAATTTTCGCGCTCATGCTTTCCTCTCCTTCAGCCTGTCGCAGCCGATCAGCGCTACGCCCACGGCGTTGTCGCCCGAAAGCTCAGGTCTTGCCCAGTGTATGCGGATGGAATCGTTCATCTTTTTCAACCGCTCCGGAAGAAGGGCACGCAATAGCGCCGACGACGCGACGCCCCCGGCCAGCAGCACATCTTGGAGGCCCGTTTCGCTGGCCGCCTGCGAGAGCAGCCTCGCAAGCGTCCGGGCCAGGAGCGAATACACTTCGGCGGCGAGGTTCTCCGGCTTCGCGCCCGCCTGAATCATGCGCATCACCTGCGCCTCCGCGCCGGAAAAACTGCAGCTCAGGCAGCTGACGCTGGCCGGAAGGCTGGCCCGCGCCTCGCCCCGGATGGCCAGCGCCTCCAGATGCGGCCCCGCCGGAAAGGAAAGACCCAGCGCCACGCCCACCCGGTCGACCAGCTGTCCGGCGCTGATGTCCGCCGTGCCACCCAGAAGATCGATGGAGAGCCCCTCGCTCACTTTCAAAAGCTCCGTTGTGCCGCCCGAAAGGTGGATGGCCAGAAAATCGTCCTTGAGCGGACTGCCCACCAGCGCGGCGCGAACGTGGCCCTGCTGGTGTGTGGTCTCCATCAGCGGCACGCGAAGCGCCGAAGCGATGGATTTCGCCAGCGAAGCGCCCGCCAGGAACACCGGCATGTAGGAATCCGCCGCCTGCCGGGGTTTTGCGCTGACCGCGACCGCGTGGATCGCCCCGGGCGCTTTGTCCATCAGCACCTCCATCAGGAGGGGCAGCTGCCGGACGTGCTGAAACAGCGCTTCCGACTGCCGGAGACCCCGCTCCCCCATGGGAACTTCCAAAAGGCGTCCGGTCTCGGCGACAATCTCCCCGCCGTCCGCCAGCGCCAGCGACGTTCTGTAGCAGCTGGTGTCGACGCCCAGAACCATCAATTGTCCTCCGCGCGGGCCATGGCGCCCAACACGCCATTGACGAAGGAACCTGCCTTGTCGGTGGAATACTTCTCCGACAGCTGCACCGCCTCCTGGATTACCGCGCCGCCGGGCTCCTTGCCCTGGGCCAATTCATAAGCCGCGACGCGCAGGATGGCCAGGTCTACCCTGGAGAGCCTGTCCAGCTTCCAGCCGCGGGAAAAGCGCTCGATCTTTTCATCCAATTTGGCCTGGTTGTCCCGGACGCCTTCAAAGAGCATCTGCATGTAGGCGGTTTCATCCTCGCCGGGCTGGATTTCCAGAAGCTCCCGGAAGGTATCCTCGCCGCCGTCGCCGCCCATTTCCCATTCGTAGACCAGTTTCATCGCCGCGGCGCGGGCCTGGGTTCTGTTCATCTTTCGCACTCCTTCAAGTCTGGGCACACCCGGAAAAAACGCCACGATCCATTCCATCGCGGCGCTCAGACAGCCGGCGAACCCCTTCAAACCTTTCAATTGTTCCCGTAAAACGCGCGCCGGGAACCAAGTTTCCGACACCAGTATGCCTTACCGGTGCCGGAAACAAACCTTTTCGTTCGCGAACCGCCCGTAAATACCGGAAAACCCTTGAGCGGATCCCCGCCTGCGCGCTAAGAAACCCGCCTGCGGTTTTCATTATTCAGTCCCAGGGAAATTTAATGCGGCCCAGGAAGTCATACAAGCCCTGCGGAAGCTGCCTTGCGCCCGAGAGCCACCAACCCAGCGCGGACAACCCAACCAGCAAAAGCGCCTTCCAGAGCCCGATGGTCAGGATGAGAATGGCGGTGATCAATCCGCCAACGCCGCCGAGCAGGCCTTTGATCGTCTCCTTGTTCATCCTTCGCCCCTCCCACTATAGAGCTTTTACCAGACGTCCTTTTCGTTCACTTCGCCGGGCGCCGCCGTTTCAGGCACCGTCTCCGGTTCGGCCGGAGTTTCGGGAATGTCCAGCGGCGCGTCCCGCTCCGCCTCAGGCTGCGGCGCGTCGAGCGGCTCCGTCACGACGGTCGGCTCAAAAACCGGCTCGGGTTGGGGCTCCGCCGGGAGCGTCTGCGAAAGCTTGGGCTGCGAGGATTCCGCTAGGACCCTGGCGGGCTCCGGTTTGGACAGGTGGAGCGGCGGCTGCGGCGTGACTTCGATGATCTTGGAGACCACGATGGACACCTCGCGCACCGCGATGCCCGAGAATTCCTCAATGAAGTTTTTGATGGAGCGCTGCATCGTCATGGTGACGTTGGGGATATGCACGTCGGAGGCCAGCGTCATGTCGATGGAGACGGAAATCGAGTCCTCATGGTTGATGATGGATGTCTTGATGTCCACCACGCCCTCGTCATGGGCGATGGCCTGCTTGACCAAGGTATCCATCGCGGCCACCGAGATGCGCACCGAGCCGTTTTCGGTGTGCTGCACCGAAACGCTGGAGCGGTCCAGCTTCGGCTCGCGCTTAAAGGCCAGCGAGAGCAGCTTCAGCCCCCAGATGAGAGCGATCAGCGCAATGACGCCGATCAGAACCACCCATAATACGCCGTGCTCCAGGTTCAGGATGTAATCGCCCAGCCGGATCTCAAGCTGATTGCGGGCATAGGCGATGACGCCCAGCGCCGCGGCAAAAAACACGCCCAGTATGCCGGTCACAGCCAGCAACAGGCGTTCAAGGAAACTCATTTTCATGGCCATTCTCCCTTCGCTATACAGTTCAGGTCGATGTATCCTCATCAGACGCCTTCTGGTCGTCCTCCTCGTGATCCCCGGCTTCCGCCGCGCGATCCTGCTCGCCCAGAAGCCCGCGCTGCTGCATTTCGATTTCAGCGGTCGCGCGGTGCTCGCGCTCAAAGCTCATGCCCTGCACGTGCACGTCGATGGACTTGACGGTCAGCCCGCTCATGGTTTCGATGGCTTTCTTGACGTTCTCCTGAATACCGGCGGCCACTTCAGGGATGGGAGAGCCGAATTCGACCACGATGGTGATGGTAACGGTGACAGAGCCTTCCGCCACCTCCACCTTGACGCCTTTGGTCAGGTTCTTGGTGGACTGGCCGCGGCGGGTTAAAATGTCGGCAAGTC